>CAYGUD010000112.1:0-6792 GCA_964352865.1 uncultured Hyphomonas sp. | reverse complement strand
GTGACACGTCGTAACCGGCGTGTGGTGGGTTCGATTCCCATCCGCCTCCGCCAAGCCCATGACGCGGCGCAACTCATGGACACGTTGCGGAATCTCCGCATAGCTGTGACGGACAAAGAGAGAAGCGATCATGGCGAGTACACCAAGTTTCGAGCTCACTGACCTGGATGGGGTAACACATGCCCATCCATCCGCGAAACCAAGCCTGATCTGTTTCGTCAAAGAAGATTGCGAGACCTGCAATACCGCCGCGCCGGTGATCAATGCGTATCACGCCGCTTATAGCGATAAGGCAAATGTCTGGATGATCAGCCAATCAGCGGATGGTAGCATCATCTTGAAAGACCGACATGGGCTGACCCTGCCAATCCTCGACGATTCAGATTTGAAGACGTCTTTCGCCTATGACTTCAACATCGTGCCTGCCCTGTTCTGGTGTCCGGACGGCAGCGCAATCGACACCACATTTGAAGGCTTCGTGAAACAGGAATGGCGTGACCTGGACCAAGCGATGGCATTGGCACTAGACGCGCCTGGCGCTCAAATCGAGTGGGACGCTTTGCCGGACTGGCGCCCCGGTTGCGGCTCGAAACACCTCGATCCGGAGATCAATGACCGCTTGCGTGCAGACGCCGATGACAGCCCGATCCGGGCTCGAAAAATAGAGATTGCCAGCGCTGATGATGTGGCTGAGTTCATGTTCGATCAGGGATTTTCGGACGGCTTGCCTTTGGTCCCGCCGACACCAGAGCGCGTGCTGCGAATGCTGAACGGAACGCGGCGCGACGCGAAAGAAGTGATTGCTCAAATGCCGCCGAATATGGGCGATGCGACCATTGAAAAGATCGCCATCAATGCCGTAATGGCCGGGTGTAAACCGGAATACCTGCCCGTGGTGATTGCCGCGATCGAAGCCATTTGCACCGATGAGTTCAACATCCATGGCGTCAATGCAACGACGATGGGGGCGTCTCCTGTGATGGTCGTGAACGGCCCGATCCGAGAGCGCATTGGCATGAATAGCGGCCTGAGCGCCCTAGGCGCAGGCAATCGTGCCAATGCCACGATTGGGCGCGCGGTGCGCCTTGCTGTCCGCAATATTGGCGGCTCGCACCCAGGCGGGACCGACCGCTCAACGATGGGCAGCCCGATGAAGTTCACGATGTGCTTTGCCGAACGTGAGGAACGGTCGACCTGGTCGCCCTTACATGTGGAGCGCGGATTCAAAGCGGAAGATTCGGTCGTCACCGTCTTTGCCATGACCTCTGGCCCGTCTCTGATTGTGGATCAGGAGTCACGCGAACCGGACGAGATTGCTGGCACGTTGGGCCTTGGACTGGAAGCGGTGTTTCTGTCCAAATACCATATGCTGCCCGTCGACGCGTTGCTGGTCGTTTGTCCAGAACATCTCGATACGCTGATGAAGGACGGTCCCTATAGCAAGGATCAATTGCGGACCCGCATTCAGGACGTCACCAAGAAGCCATTGCGGGACATGGTCGCCAATGAGACCTCCGGCGCCGGCATGACCCGCGCAGCCGCCGCCAAACTGAGCGATGAACAACTCGACCGCATCGTTCCAAAATTTGCGAGCAACGACTATATCCATATCGTTGTTGCAGGCTCTGATGCGGGTAAGTTTTCCGGCGCGTTCCACGGCTGGGCAACTGGCGAGATCGGCTCGCAATCGGTCTCTCGCAAGATTGAAGATATTTAGAAGAAGGAGGAAGAATGACACTAATTCTTGATCCAACCGACGAAACCGTCCCCGTCAGCCGGCAGATCACGCCGCGCAACGGACAGGTCTCTGGCGTGGTTGGCTTGATGGACATTCGAAAACCACGTGGCAACATCTTGCTCGATGAGCTTGAACGCCTGATGAGTGATCGAATGCCGGATATCGAAATCCGGCGCTTTGCCAAGCCGACCTTCACCAAACCTTGCCCGGATGATTTGCGGGCACAGATGAAAGCGGAATGCGACTTCGTTATTGAAGCATTGGCGGACTGAGGGTCTTGTACGACGTGCAGTATGCACGACACAGTCTGGTTTGAAATCCAGGGCCTACCGGCAGTTACCATTGCGTCTAGCGAGTTTCACGAGGCGGCAGTCACTCAGCGCAATGCGCTGGGCATGAGTGAGGCGCGATTTGTCCTTGTCGACCATCCGATCCAGGATGCGACAGATGATGAAATGCGCACTAAAGCTGTCGCTGTTTTCGATCAGGTGGTTGCCGCGCTAACCGCTTGATCGTATCGCTAATCTAATCTGATCAGCCCGGTCGCAGGATCGGGCTGATTGTTTTTGAGCCCGTGCTGTGAGACAGCAAAGGCGTGAGAGGATATGTTCGCGTGCAGATAAGCCGCCCCATTCCCATAACACGTGATCTCGTCTTGCTCGGCGGCGGCCATACGCACGCACTGGTCCTGCGCAAATGGGCGATGTCCCCACTTGCAGGCGTGCAGGTGACGCTGGTCAATCCGGGCGTGAAGGCGCCTTATACGGGTATGCTGCCTGGGTTTGTCGCCGGACATTATTCGCGGAATGCGCTGGACATTGATTTGGTGAAACTGGCGCGCGCTGCCGGCGCGCGGTTGATCCTCGACCGCGCCACCTCGATCGATACCAGGAATAAACGCGTGCAGCTCGGCGATCGGCCCGACATTGCTTACGATACACTGTCGGTAGATATCGGCGTAACCTCTGCTTTGGCGGCGGATCAACCCGAAGTGCCCGGTCTTGTTCCAGCCAAGCCGCTTGGTCCGTTTGCCGATGCATGGGACAATTTGCTGGCCCGGATTGATCAGCAAGACGCTCCTCCAAAGATTGCGGTTATTGGCGCTGGTGTCGCTGGTGTCGAATTGGCGCTCGCCATGGCGTTCCGGTTGCGAACTAAGGGGCTCGTGTCTGCGACAATCAAACTGATCGAAGCCGGTGCAGAACCGCTTCGCGAACTCAACAGGTCAGCCCGCGCAAAACTACTTTCAGACCTCGATAGAACTGGCATCGAGATCGAGACCAATCGCAGCGTTCAATCGCTCAATGCGGGCTTTGACTTTATTGTCAGCACGGCAGGCGCAAAGCCTTACATCTGGCTTTCAGAGACAGACCTGACCCTTGAAAATGGCTATGTCGCAGTCAATCAGCATCTTCAATCCCTCAACACGCCAGACGTCTTTGCGGCGGGCGATTGCGCGCACTTATCCCATGCACCGCGTCCGAAAGCTGGTGTCTTCGCCGTCCGGCAAGCCCCCATATTGTTTGAAAACTTGCGCGCGCAACTTTCTGGAAATCCGCTACGCCTCTATCACCCGCAGCGCTCATATTTGAAGCTCATCTCGCGGGGCGGGAAATCAGCCGTGACCGACAAATGGGGCATTGGCCTCGCAGGTGATTGGGTCTGGCACTGGAAGGACCGCATCGACCAGAAATTCATGAAACAGTTTCAAGACCCCGTGGAGATGCTACAGCCACCTCGTCCTGAACATCTCGCTTTAGGCGTCGCGTCCCTGCTCGATCAGACTGAGAATTCTTGCGGAGCCTGCGGTGCCAAAGTTGCGCAAGCGCCTTTGCTTCAGGGGCTTGCCGCAGCAACGCCCGAAGCGGTGCCGCTGGATGACGCCGCAATTGTCAAAACTGGCGACCGCACGGAAGTGTTCAGCACCGATCATCTGCGCGCCTTCAATGCGGATGCCTACACTTTGGCAAAAGTCGCGGCGATCCACGCGCTCGGAGATATTTGGGCGATGGGCGGACGTCCCAGGACGGTTTTGTCGCAGATCATTCTGCCCCCATTAGCGCCTTTACAGCAGCGTGAAATGATCCGCGAAATCGCTGCCGGAGCAGGAGAGGTTTTTGAAGCAGCGGGCACACGCATCGCCGGTGGTCACACAAGCAGCGGCCAGGAACTGACCATCGGGTTTTCAATATCTGGGGCTTTGGACGGTGAAGCGATCACACAAGCCGGCGCGTCAGCTGGCGATGTGCTGGTCCTCACCAAACCGATCGGTACGGGCGTTATTCTGGCTGCGGAAATGCGGCAACGCGCCGATGGACACAATTATCAGGCGGCCTTGGACAGTATGTGTCGCCTGCAAATAGCGGCATCAGAAATACTCGCGAAAACGGCGTCAGCGATGACGGATGTGACAGGGTTTGGTCTTGCCGGACATCTCCTCAATATCCTCGATGGTTCTGGCCTTTCTGCACAAGTGAACCTGGCGGATATTCCAGTCCTGCCCGGCGCTGAGCATTTGAACGCCGCCGGCATTCGCTCGACCCTCTGGCAAGCAAATGCCGAGCAAGGATCACGTATTTCGCAGCCTGCTCCCGGGCGCTCCGACTTGCTATTCGACCCCCAAACGTGCGGCGGTATGCTGGCGGCGATTCCTGTCGAGAAAGTGCAGCAAGTTATCGATGCCTTCGCAGCGGCCGACGAACCGATCTGGCAAATCGGAACGCTTGCGGAAGGATCGCCGCACATCGAACTGTTTTGAAACGGTCAGGCTCGCAGCGGATAGAATTCGTCCTGAACGCGCCGCTAGCGCTGCAGCGGTCTGAGATAAAGTACGCCATCCAGGTCGAACAGTTGCGGAGGCGGCGCCAGCGACCGACACTTGTTCTCTACGTTGTCGCCAGTCGAAACATCAAAACGATAGCCGTGCCATGGACATGTGATCTTCCCATCGGCGTCCAGCGCACTGTCTTCCAATGGTCCCAGCAAGTGCGGACAGACAGCGCTGTGAACAATCCATTTGTTCTGCCACATGCGCACACAATAGCGCCCGTCATCGGTTTCCACGACATGGACACGGCCGGTATCGAGATCGACGAGCGCACCGACCCGAATATCGCTGGTTTGGATTGATGCCTTTCCCCAGCGCTGGCGATCATCCAGCGCGCTCTGGCGGCCAGACATCAAGGCCTGGTCTTCATCATACAGCGTCGCGTATTGCTCGGTCATGTATTGCAAAATCATCTCCGCTTCGGCGGCGGTCTCTGGCGGTTCCGGGACAAAAAACCTGACATCGACTTCGATCTCACTTTCAGACACCGCGCTCGCCTGAGTGTGAATTTCCATGCCTTTTCCAGGACCGGAATAGACAGTGGACACCCAATAATGCTTGTCCTTGTCGACGCGCAAATCGATGAGCTGGTAATCTGCGCTGGATCTCTTTGGTAGGCCGATCTTGGCACGCCAACCCCAGGCTCCACTCGCAATCAAATCAATCGAAGAGAAAGAGCTTGAATGGACGTATGGCAGGTGTTCCCAATCAAAGGCATTCTCCATCATACGAGCGAGATTGACCGGCAAAGGACGGACATAATTACCAAGATAATGAAGCTCTGAAATGCGGTCGAAATCGATCTTGTTCGGGCGCGCGTCAGTCAGTTTCTGCTCGGTTTCCATCAACATATCTCGCCCCCTAGCGCGGATTTTCATCCAAAGCCCCGACATCGAGGATTGGTGCCGCTTCAAGGTCTTCCGCATCAAGTAAAGTCGCGACATGCTCCAACGCCGAGACGAGCATAGTCTGGTGCCATTCCGGCAATGTCTCGAATCGCGCCTGGAACGTGTCCTGCAACAAATCTGGTGCTGACGTGATGACCTTCTCGCCTTCAGGCAGCAGTGTCAGCCAGACCCTGCGGCGATCTTCTTCGCACCGACGCCGCGAGGCCAGACCGCGGGCAATCAGCTTATCGACCAGGCTGGTAATGGTGGCATGTTTGAGCTGGGTGAGCGCAGAAACTTCACCTGCGGAAGTCTCACCGCGTTCGCTTAGGATCTGCATCACCAGCAGCTGCGACGGCGTTAGCCCGACCAATGAGGCCAGACGTTTCGACGCCTGCTCTGTCTTTCTCTGGATCTGCCGCAAGGAGATCAGGGCGTCTTCAGATCGATTACTCATCAGCTTGCTCTCATCATTTAAACCAACTCACGTCCAAGCGCTGATTTTAGCGGTTGCAAAAAGCGCTCATAAGGTTGCCATTGCCCCTGCCCGGAACGGTTGATGGGTTGGCGAACTTGTTCAGAACTCGCCGTTCGGACGGCGCGATCATTCTGATGGAAGTCAATACATGCGCGCTCAAATGGCAAGCTGCAATAGTCCAGAATCCGGCGGACCTGGCCTTCCAAATCGTCGAGGACGTCTTCATGCTGAACGCGCAAGACTCGACCTTCAGGCAAAACCGCGTCCCAATGGTCCATGAGGTCGACATAGTCGCGATAATAGTGGCCGATTTCTTCGAGGCCGTAAGTAAATTCCTGCCCTTCGGCAAATAGCTGCTTATAGCCTGACCAGCAGCAATCCATTGGCGCGCGGCGGGCATCGATTATTTTCGCGTTCGGCAGGATCAGGTGGATCAGTCCGAGATGGCGGAAATTGTTGGGCATCTTGTCTGTGAAGAACGGCGCGCTCTGGCGATGAATGCGCGTGTTCTCGATATAATCCTTGCCCAATGCCTGAAGCTCCTGGGCTGGCAATTCGCCCAACACACGCGGATAACGGTCACGGTCACTGACCAGGTTCCGCCCGCGCAGGCGATGGGCCAGCGAAAGAATGTTAGGCAATTCAAGCGTGCCGTCGACCTGGCTGTGGGATGCGAGGATTTGTTCGATCAGTGTCGAGCCCGCGCGAGGTAGGCCAATAATGAAAATCGGATCGGGTGCGGTATGCCCCTTGCCGCTCTGCGCCGCGATCATGTCTACCGTGCAATAACGCTTCTGAGCGGTGAACTCTGCCTGCATTTGATCGGTCGTGTAGCGGGTCTGTTTGCGCTTGAGATCATTTC
>CAYGUD010000111.1:0-6853 GCA_964352865.1 uncultured Hyphomonas sp. | reverse complement strand
ACCAGTCAGCTTGACCATATTGGAAGGCACCGCCGCGTGGATCGATATCTGACCATTCTTGCTCGCGCGCCGCGGTGACGGCCATCCGGCCCCATCGGTCGGCTTCTGTCAGGTCGCCATAGCCGCGCAGTGCCTTTTCAAGCAGCAGGCACAGCCGTGCAGTCGGTTTTTCCTCGACCAGTAAAGCGAGAGACTTCACCGAGCTCAACCAATCGCGGTCACGCATTGCCAGATCGGCTTCAAGAATCCGGCTTTCACGATGATCGGGATTGGCCGCGATCAGCGCGTTGAGCCGCTCAGCGATAACTTTCGGTGTTGCCGCGCTGTCGAGACGTTGCAGCAATTGCGACAAAGCCGGATGTGGCCGCGCTTTCCATCCCAGTTCGAGCACGCCCTGGGCGGCTTTGATCTTGTCATCGATCATCAATTGCCGGGCGCCGTGCCAGGCGGCTGGCGGGAAGGATGGTGCTGACCGAATGGCTTCCGCAAGCAGGCGTTGAGCCTCTTTACGCTCACTATGCTGAAGATTGGCGGCTTGGGCGGTGTAGAGCACAGCGCGGCGGCGACGCAGGCTTTCGCCGCTGATCTGACCGCGCTTCTCGCCTGTGGTCAGCGTCGTCAGCGCTGCGGCCCAGTTACCGGCTGCGACCTGGCTGTCAAACAAAGCATTGAATGGCCAGTCGGCGCCCGACTTCATTTCCAGCGCTTCTCGTGCGCGAGCTTCAGCGGTGATCGCGTCCCCCCGTGCGCTCGCTGCCGATGCAGCTCCGCGCAGGCCGGCTAATTGTCCGCCGGGTAGCCGGGCCAATTGTCCCCAGGCACGCTCTGCGCCCGACCAGTCATCAGAGATTTCAGCGGCGCGAGCTTCAAGCAAGAGTTTCAGCCTATCGTCTTCGGCATGTTGAGCGGCCTTTTTTGATAGTTTGATGGCCAGAGCGGCATCGCCTGCTTCAGCCGCAAGGAGGCCGTCCGCGAGCGCTTTGTTTGCGGCTTTGGTTTTCGAAGCCCGTCGAGATTTACTAAACCTGTGCGGCAGGGTGACGAGGCCAGTCAGGAGTGACCAGACCAGAGCCAAAGCCGCGCCGACGAGCAGGATGGCGAGCAACGCCCATACCAGCTCGAATTCGTAAAGCGTGCCATTGCCCAGATCGAGAGTCAGCCCGCCAGGCAGGCGCGAGGCCCACATCACGAAGACGCCGGCCAGGACGATCAGTAAGACGATCAAAAACAGGATGATCATGGGCGCTCTTCCGCAATCATGGTGAGGCGCAAAGCCTCAAGCGTTTGTTCCAACATGTGTCGGTTCCCGGCATTATCCATCCAATCTGTGAAGACAGGCTGAATTTCCGGACCTGCGGCGCGAATATGTTCAATGGATTCAGCCAGCTCACCCGCTTGGAGGGCTGTCTCGGCGCGGCGCAAGTGGTCGCTCGATGTCACTTCGCCTTGCTTGCGCACCTGGATGCCGTCGCCAAACACGCCGCGAAACCAGCTGGAGCGACCACCTTCCGCGCGAGATGAAGTGTCGAGCGCTGTTTTGACAAGCCCCGGGAAAGACGCGCGCAGGTCAGAGAGTGTAGGCACCGCTTGAGATGCCAAGGGTGCGAGACGCGTCACGGCTTCATTGCCTGGCAGCGCGGTTGCCAATTTCTGCTGCGCGGACAGGAAGGGCCGTCCGCGTCGTGCCGCAGCCTCGATGGCTGACAGGGCAAGCGCGGCTTCGGTTTTGACATTGGTGGCGTTCGCGGCATTCAGGCCATCCGAGGCGGCTTGCGACTCCAGGCTGCCGAGACGCGTCTTGAGGTTTTCCAGGGCAGATTCATAGGTGCCGAGCTGCGTCACCAATGCGTCCTCGATCGACGTCACACGCGCAGAAAGCGCAGCAAGATCAGGGCTGAGATTGCTGTCGCCTGAAGATGTATTGCCATCGGCGAGACTGGCAACGCGGGCGCGCTGCAACACCGAAATATCCGCCTGCAGCGTTTCGATTTCGGTTCTGATATTCCGCAAGTCTGAACTGGTCCGTGTCCGGTCCGCTGAGAGACTGTCAGCGCGCGCCTGCAGCGCGGCGATCTCAGTGTTCAGCGTTTCAGTTTTCGCCCCGTCTTCATTCATGCCGACCTGAACAGATGCGAGCTCTGATCGCATTGCATCAATGGCCTGTGACCCCGGTTGAAAGCCCGGTACGTATCCAGCGGTTGCCGCGGCCAGCCCGAGCGCTGATAGAGTTAGCAGAGACAATCCGCCAAATGCGACCCAACCTGGACCCGCCGATTGTGTTGATGCCGTTGAGTCATCGCGCATCGCCGGTTCAAACTCCGCATCAATAGGTGCGTCGTCTGACGGTGAAGGGGGCAACGATGATTCAGTCATATCCGGTTCTCTGGTAGCGTGTGTCCTGAAGACTGTATATTGCGCCGGTTCAGGCCGAAAGTGTGGCGACTGCGCGTTCGAGCGCCCGAAGCAATCCATCCTCGTTAGGCGCATCAGCGATGATGGTTCGGTCGATCGCCAATTTTACCAGCGGCCGGCTCGCAGGTTCGGAAATGGCAACGAGTGTCGCGATTTCCAGCCCATGGTTTTCAATCATACTTGCAAAAGCACTCGCCCCTTTGGCCGAGTGGACCAGAACAATTGCAGGTCTGTTTTGTTCGACAAGGTCCATAACCGCTATTGGCAAATGCCCGGCTGTGTGCATCTCATAGAGCGGTGCAAACTGGACAGCAAAGCCGAGCGACTCAAGTTCGCGCTTCAAGTTTCCGGCAGCTGCAGCATTGGCAATGTGTAAAAGCGGCGTGTCAGTCGGCGCACTGCGAGACGCAATGAAGCCAGCAAGGTCAATCGCGTTTCCGGCGGACTCATGAACCGTGGAGAACCCTTCCTGCTTCGCGGCGTACGCCGTTGCGGGACCGACGCACCAGGACGCAGTGGTTCGATCATCTCGTTGAGAGGCATAGGCACGAACGCCATTGGCGCTGGTGAAAACCAATCCTGAAATAGCGCTTGCTGGTGGCAACGCGATGTCAGTTCGCGGGTGTAGCGTCAAGGCAGGCGCACGAATTGCCTCATAGCCCAGCTGGTGCAACCGCTGGACGGTTTCACTCGCACCAGGCTCGGCACGTGTCACAATGATTGGAATGTTCGGAACCGGCATCGTGTGTCCTAATCTGTGAAGACAGGTAGGTCGCCCCCGGCCTGGGCTCGAATGTCCTTCGCCAGATCCGTACCTAGAGCGGCCAGGTCCTGAAGCGATGTTGAAAGCAGCGCCTCAGCACGGGCGCTCCATTTGGTCTGGCCATCGGGGGTCAGAACTTCGCCGCGCAAATGCCAGGTGCCATCAATATTCGTGAGCTGCGCCGCCATCGCTGTTCGGCAAGAGCCATCCAACTCGGCCAGAAAAGCCCGCTCAGCCGTCGCCATTGCCCGGGTTGCAGCATGATCAATTGCCGCGAGTGCTGATTGTGTCGCCGGAGACAGTCGATCTGCGCGCGCGGCGACGGCGATAATGCCTTGTCCTGCTGCGGGCAGTAAGTCGCTCATTGGTACTGGGTGAGCGAGTTCTTCGAGGCCGAGGCGCTTCAAGCCTGCCATAGCGAGGAATGTTGCGTCCGCTTCGCCGCGCTTGAGCTTTTCTATGCGGGTTTCCACGCGGCCGCGAAAGGGCACGACTTTCAAATCCGGGCGCAGGGCCAAAGCCTGAGATTCGCGGCGCAAACTCGCAGTGCCCAGCACGGCCCCTTGCGGCAGATCCTGCAGACGCCGGACGCCATTCGCCGTCAAAAACCCATCTCTTGAATCGACTCGTTCGGGATAGGCCATCAAGGTCTGTCCCTCAGGAAGAATGCTCGGAACGTCTTTCAAACTGTGAACGCCTATATCCACCTCGCCGACATCAACGGCGCGATCAATTTCGCGCGTAAACAGACCCTTGCCACCAGAATTGATCAATCGCTCAGATGTCAGCTGATCCCCTTTGGTAGTGAAGGCGACGATCTCGCCGACCAGGTCCCCACCACTTGCGCGTTCGAGCTCACGTGCGATCAGTTGTGCCTGATAGAGCGCCAGCGGAGAACCACGCGTTCCAATGCGGACGGGGATAGGGGCTTTCATTTTGGCTCCGTTCCTGAGATGAAGTCCAGCTAAGGTTGAACCGGTTTGCGTGCAAGCTGAACCTGACAGGAGGGACATTATGCGGCATTCGATCCTGGGACTGACATTATTGACGGCAAGCTGCACACCGGCGCTCGACGTGAGTGCGGACGACGCTGCCAAACAACCGATTTCACCGGCCCCAATCTCGCGCTGCATGAATCTTGGCAGCGCGCTCGAAGCGCCGAATGAGGGGGAGTGGGGATATCGCGTGCGGCGCGCTGATCTCGTGCGATTGAAAGAGGCGGGCTTCGACACAATCCGGCTGCCTGTGCGTTGGTCCGTACATGCCGATGCGGAACCGCCATACACGATCGATCCTGACATACTGTCGCGAGTAGATGAGATTGTCGGATGGTCCGGCGAGATTGACCTGCAGCTCATCATCAATGTTCATCACTATGAGCTGTTGAACGAAGATCCCGACACGCACGAACCGAGATTGGAGGCGATCTGGGAACAGCTCTCGGCACGCTATGTTGATGCGCCAGACAGCGTCATTTTCGAAACCATTAATGAACCTCACACCAAGATGAGTACGGAACGGACAGACGCGCTGAACCGCCGCCTCATGGCGCAGCTGCGCGTTGATCATCCGGAGCGCTGGATCATTCTCGGAACAGCGTTCTGGGGTAATCTGGATGCACTGGAAGAGTCGCAACCAGACTATGACCCCAGGGTCATGCTGACTTATCACGACTATTCGCCGTTCGAATTCACGCACCAAGGCGCCAGCTGGACTGACCAGACCAAAACCGGCGTTCGGTGGGGCACCCGGAAGGATGTTTCAACCATGATGGCGGATCTGGACACTGCAATCGCCATTCAAAATCGCACCCGCATGCCCGTCTTTGTTGGTGAGTTCGGCGTTTATCAAGGCGTGCCTGTTGAGCAGCGAGCTCTGTGGACGAGAACCATGCGTACAGGATTGGAGGCGCGCGGACTGGGCTGGTGCTATTGGGATTTCGCTGGTTCGCTGAACGTATATGATGTCGACAATGAAGCCTGGTTGCCGGAGATCAAAGCAGCTTTGCTGGACTGAGTGGTTTGCAGCAACGCTCGATTTGCCTATATCGCGGCGATGACTGGACACGTAACTCTGCTTGGAATTGAAACCAGCTGCGATGAGACAGCGGCGGCCATCCTACAGCGAGACGCGGACGGCAAGGCAACGGTTCTTTCGGAGACCATACTTTCGCAAATTGATGACCACGCACCTTATGGCGGCGTGGTTCCGGAAATTGCGGCGCGGGCCCATGCAGAAGCCACAGATACGATCGTTGCAACAGTCCTTCGCGAGAGTGGCCTCGCCCTGCATGACTTGGATGCTATTGCCGCGACCAGCGGCCCCGGATTGATCGGCGGCGTCATGGTTGGAATGATGACAGGCAAGGCGCTGGCGCTCGCCGCCGCCAAACCGTTTATCCCGATCAATCATCTGGAAGGGCACGCGCTTTCGCCGCGTCTATCGAGTGACTGTCCGTTTCCGTATTTACTATTGCTGGTAAGTGGTGGCCATTGCCAGTTCATTTCTGTGAATGGATTGGGAGATTATCGGCGCCTGGGGTCGACCATAGATGACGCCGCTGGCGAGGCTTTTGACAAGCTTGCGAAAACGCTCGGAATTGGATTCCCTGGTGGTCCCGCAGTCGAGCGCCTGGCACATCGAGGAAATGCATCTCGTTTTGATTTGCCCAGACCGCTCTTGAACCGACAGGGCCTCGATATGAGCTTTGCGGGATTGAAAACAGCCGCCGCGCGGATCGTCGAAGCGAAAGACCTTGATGAAGGGGACAAAGCCGATTTGTGCGCCTCATATCAAGCGGCGATTGCTGATTGTCTGGCCGAAAAGACCAGCCGCGCTTTGGCCGTATTCAAGTCCGACCTGGAAGGTGATGTTCGCTTCGTCGTCGCGGGCGGCGTGGCGGCGAATAAGAGCATTCGCAGCGCGCTTGAAGAGGTCGCAAGCGCCGCGAATGCAAGCTTCATCGCGCCGCCGTTGCGGCATTGTACTGACAATGCCGCGATGATTGCTTTGGCGGGGGCTGAACGTCTGACAGCAGGCCTGGTGCCAGCTGACGGGCAAGCATTTTCAGCACGGCCGCGGTGGCCATTGGATGAAGCGTCTGCCTTAGCAAACCCGACTTATGGTGGTGGAAAACGAGGCGCGAAAGCCTAGAATTTGAAGGCCGACCGCAAACGGATACCCGCTTCGATCTCTTGGTCTTCCCATTGCGTCGTGTCATCGAGCTCTTCAGCGCCAATCGACAGCTCACCACCAACGGAAATTCGTGGCGTGATACGGAATTCCGCTTCGGCCAGCATTTCTTCCCGGGGAAGGGGTGATTCCTGATCACGAGAGGTCAGATCAAGGCTGAGGCTCCAGCGGTCACCCTTAATCCATGCGAGATTAAACGTTTGCGATGGTTGAGCCTGCCAAATTGGAGAATTGAGCTGCGCGCTATTGAAGCTGAACTTCTGGAACCAGTCAGGTTCGGCCTGATCGGTTTCAGATATTGTCGGCGCTGGCATTTCAGGCACGTCTTGCTGGGCCATCGCCGGAAGGGCGAGGCCGCACAAAGTCGCGACAGATACCATTAACAAACGCATTTCTGGTTACTCCTGCGACATAGATAGCAGTGAGATCGGTTAAGAGAACCTTAATTTCCAGTTATCTCTACAATTTTCTGAGACAGTGTGATTT
>CAYGUD010000110.1:0-6888 GCA_964352865.1 uncultured Hyphomonas sp. | reverse complement strand
ATAGTATCCATATCGGCATTGACTGGCTGGAATCCGTCGCCTTCGAACATATCGACAAAATCGGCGAAAAAGTCCTGATCATCGGCGTCGGAAATACCGCGATGGATTGCTGTCGGACCTCGCTGCGCATGGGCGCCAAGTCTGTGAAAGTCATGGCCCGCAAGCCGCGCGCCTTTTTCAAAGCGTCAGCCTGGGAACTGGAAGACGCCGAAGAAGAGAATGTCGACATTCTGGTCAATCATTCGCCAAAAGCTTTTGTGCACAAGGACGGCAAGCTGACGGGCATGTTGTTCGAGAAAATGGAATATGAGCTCGACGACGCTGGAAAGATCACCGACCAACGCGTCATCGGCGAAGAAGTGATCCCTTGCGACGATGTCATCCCCGCTATCGGCCAGGAAAATGCCTTCCCCTGGATTGAGGCAGACGCCGGCATCGAGTTTGATAAATGGAACGTGCCCGTTGTCGACAAGACGACGTTTGAATCGACCAAGAAAGGCGTATTCTTTGGCGGCGATTCGGCGTTTGGGCCCCTCAACATTATCTGGGCCGTCGAGCATGGCCACCAGGCCGCGATCTCGATCCACAATCATTGCCGCAAGCTCCCCCTCACTGACCGCCTGCCAGATGGCATCAAACTCAGCTCCGCCAAAATGGGGATGATGGAATGGCGCTATTCAAACGAATTCGATGAGTCGACGCGGCGCAAAATGGAACATGTCGAACTTGTAGATCGGTTCAAGAATCTCAACACCGAAGTTGAGCTCGGCTTCTCGCCCGAACAAATCGCAACCGAAGTCCAGCGCTGTTTGAATTGCGACGTCCATACGGTGTTTGATCCACCCCTCTGCGAGGAGTGCGACGCATGTATCGATGTTTGCCCGGTTGAGTGTCTATCGATTACGCCAAATGCGGCAACGGAAGAGGAGTTGCGAGAAGCGCTCACGGCATCTGACACAACAGTCGATCAGGATCTCTACGTTTCGGCACCATTGCCGCTAACCGGCCGAGTCATGATCAAGGATGAGAATATCTGCCTGCATTGCGGTCTGTGCGCTGAGCGCTGCCCGACATCGGCCTGGGATATGAAAGAAGGCGTGATTGAAATTCACCACGCAGCCGATCAATTAGAGACGAGTGAGGCGTAAGATGAGCGGTCCGGGACTCAACGATTTCGTCATCAAGATTGGCACCGTCAATGGGACTGGCTCTGCCAGTGCCAACGGCTTGCTGATGAAATCCATTTTCCGAATGGGCGTGCCCGTTGTCGGTAAAAATGTGTTCCCGTCGAACATTCAAGGCCTGCCGACCTGGTACGAGATCCGTGTTTCTGGAGATGGCCATGCAGGCCGCTCAGGCGACGTGCATATGACTGTGGCGATGAACCAGGCCACGTATGAACAAGATCTCGCGGAACTCAGCACGGGCGGCGTTCTAGTTTATGACTCGACCTGGCCGCGCCCTCAGCTGGAACGTCGCCCGGATGTAACCGTCATCGGTGTGCCACTTATGGCGATGTGCAATGACGTGGTCAAAGCCGCGCGCTCGCGCATCCTGATGAAGAACATGGCTTATGTCGGCGCCGTTGCTGCCCTGGTCGACCTGGATCTGAATGTCATTCGGTCGCTGGTCGAAGAAACCTTCGCGGCGAAAGTGAAGCTGATCGACAGCAATATGCAGGCGGTCAAGCTTGGCTATGATTATGTCAAAGAGCATTACGAAACGCCGCTCCGCTTCCGCGTCGCGCCGCTGGATAAGACCGGCGGAAAAGTCATGATTGACGGCAATACGGCCGCCTCTCTGGGCTGTGTCTATGCCGGGGCGACGTTTGGCGCCTGGTACCCAATCACGCCCTCGACGTCGGTAATGGATGGATTTACGAAATACTGCCAAAAGCTTCGCGTCGATCCGGAAACCGGGAAGAATAAATTCTGTATCATCCAAGCCGAAGACGAGCTGGCCGCTGTCGGCCTGATCATTGGCGCGGCCTGGAATGGTGCTCGCGCGTTTACGCCGACCTCTGGCCCCGGCATCTCACTGATGAGCGAGTGGATTGGCTTTGCTTATTATACCGAAATTCCAATCGTTCTGTTCGACATCCAACGCACCGGTCCTTCGACCGGGATGCCGACGCGGACGCAGCAGTGCGATATCCAGACCACGGCCTATGCTTCGCATGGCGACACCAAACATATCGTCCTCTACCCAGCTGATCCGAATGAGTGTTTTGATTTTGCGGTTCGCTCCTTCGATTTGGCAGAGCGGTTCCAGACCCCTGTCTTCTTCCTCTCCGATATCGATATCGGAATGAATGATTGGATGGTTGATGAGTTAAGCTGGGACGACAACTACATTCCAGATCGCGGCAAAGTGCTGTCAGAAGATGATCTCGCCAAAATGGAATCCTTCTCGAGGTATCTCGACGTCGACGGCGATCACATCCCTTATCGAACATTGCCTGGCACGGACCCGAAAGGCGCATACTTCCTGCGAGGGTCCGGCCATAATAAGCACGGCCGCTACACTGAGCTTGGCCACGAATATCAGGAAGTCGTCGACCGCCTGAGCGCCAAGTGGGAAAGCGCAAAATCCGCGGTTCCTGCGCCTGTGGTAGACATGGCTTCAAGCCCAACGCGTCACGGCATTATCGCGATTGGGTCCAGCGACGCCGCTGTCGTGGAAGCCCGTGACCGATTGGAAGCGGATGGCATGCCGGTTGACTATATGCGGGTCAGAGCGTTCCCGTTCTCGGACGACGTCGAGGCGTTTATGGCGGCACATGATGAGGTCTTTGTGGTCGAACAAAACCGTGACGCTCAATTGCTCGGCCTTTTGCTGAATGAGACCAAAGTCCCGCGTGAGAAACTCGTTCCCATTCTCCATTATTCAGGCGAACCGCTCAATTATCGGTTCGTTTGTGATGAGTTGATGAAGCGGATCAAGCTTAGGAAAATCGCATGACATCTTTCGTCAAACCGAAAATTCGCCGGCCGAATGAGCCTTTGAATTCGCTTGGTCTGGCGCGCGCCGACTATGAAGGCAATATGTCGACTCTTTGTGCCGGGTGCGGACATGACAGCGTAACAGCTGCAATTGTGCGAACATTCTATGAGCTCGGGATTCCGCCGCACCGGGCTTTGAAAGTATCCGGCATTGGCTGCTCGTCCAAGACCACAACTTATTTCATGAAAGACTCGCACGGCGCCAATACTGTGCATGGCAGGATGCCATCTTTTGCAACTGGCGCCCTGTCCGCGAATAATGATCTCGCCTGCATTGGTATTTCTGGCGATGGCGACAGCCTCTCAATCGGCCTCGGACAGATGGCGCACGCCATGCGGCGCAATGTGAATATGCTTTATGTGCTTGAAAATAATGGTGTTTATGGCCTCACCAAAGGGCAGTTCTCAGCCTCTGCCGATCTTGGGTCTCTGCCCAAGAAAGGCACGCCGAACGAGTTTCCTGCGATTGATCCGGTCGCGTTCGCGCTCTCTGTCGGAGCAACTTTCGTTGCCCGCAGCTTTTCAGGCGACCGCAAGCAATTGGTCGCGCTGATGAAAGCCGGACTGAAGCATAAAGGCTTTGCGCTGATTGATGTGATCAGTCCGTGCGTCAGCTTCAATGACCATAAGGGTTCGACCAAGTCCTACGCCCACACTTACGAATTCTATAGCCAGGCCGTACATGCTGATTATGTCCCGCCAAGCGAAGAAATCGTCGCGGCTTATGATGAGGGCGAAGTCATGCCAGTTGAGCTGCATGATGGCGGCCACATCAGGCTGCGAAAACTGGAAGCCGGATATGACCCAACTGATCGCGGCGCCGCCTTTAGCCGCGCCGTCGCCAGCGACAATGCCAATGAAATCCTGACAGGCTTACTATACCTGGATGAAACTCAGCCGGACCTGCATGAAATCCAGAATATGGAAACGCGGCCCCTGAATGAGATTCCGTATACGGAACTCAATCCAGGCGCAGAGCGCTTGAAAGCGCTGCAGGCAGAGTTTCGTTAGTCTCTAAACCGCGACAACTTTTTGTTCGATCGCGCCGAAGATCGACTTGCCTGCGGCGTCCATCATTTCGATGCGAACGGTATCGTCCGGTTTCATGAACGGGGTTTTGAATTCGCCGCTGGAAATCTTCTCGATCATCCGGATCTCCGCGATGCAGGCATAGCCGAGACCGCCTTCACTGACCGGCTTGCCCGGCCCGCCATCAGCGCCTTTGTTCGACACTGTCCCTGAACCAATCACGGTCCCGGCGCTGAGTGGACGGGTCTTAGCCGCGTGGCTGACCAAACGGGCCAACGAGAATGTGGCATCAACCCCGGCTTCGGCGCGGCCAAATGGCTCGCCATTATAATCGACGCGCAGCGGCAAGTGAACGAGACTGTCTTTCCAGACGTCGCCTAACTCTTCGGGTGTCACCGCCACAGGCGAGAAAGCGCTTGGCGGCTTGGATTGGAAGAAGCCGAACCCCTTCGCAAGTTCTGGCGGAATCAAGCCGCGCAGCGAAACGTCATTGCACAGCATGATCAGCTTGATGTGATCGGCGGCTTCAGCCTCGCTGACCCCCATTGGAACGTCATCTGTGATCACAGCGATCTCGCCTTCCATATCGCAGCCCCAGGTCATATCGCCGAGCGGGATATCATCGCGCGGCCCCAAAAACGCATCTGAACCACCCTGATACATCAGAGGGTCATCATAGAAACTCTCTGGCACTTCTGCGCCGCGCGCTTTGCGGACGAGTTCGACATGATTGATATAGGCTGACCCATCGGCCCACTGAAAAGCCCGCGGCAAAGGGCTTTCGCAATCTTGCTCATGGAATCGGAAGGTTGGCACAGAGCCGAGCTCAACCCCTTCTGCCATACGCGCAAGACGAGGTCCTGCAGTGCCCCAATCATCCAGCGCTGCTTGCAATGTTGGCGCGATGCGGGCCGCGTCCGTGCAGCGCGTGAGATCTTTAGAGACAACAACCAGCCGCCCGTCACGGGTGCCGTTTTTAAGAGTGGCGAGTTTCATTTATGAACTTTCTTCCGCAATTTTTTCGTGGAGCCAGGCCGCATGGCGTGGCGCTTTTTTGGTCTGGGCCCACTCTTCCAGCATGTCCGGTGCGACGCGCTTCAGCTCAGCATACTGGTCAGGTGTGCCGATATCGCAGGCCAGCTCAAGGCGATGGCCGCTGGGATCAAAGAAATAGATCGACTTGAAGATCCCGTGATGAGTTGGTCCGAGTACGTCCAGACCATGCGCTTCTGCGCGGGTTTTCGCCGCAAGCAATTCTTCCATGGAGCCAATCTTGAACGCGATATGTTGCACCCATTCCGGGGTCTTTTCATCGCGTCCCATTTCAGGCTGTTCCGGCAATTCGAAAAAGGCCAACACATTGCCATTCCCAGCGTCAAGGAAGATGTGCATGTAGGGATCATAAGCGCCTGTCGAAGGGACATGGTCTTCGGCAATGGCCAATTGGAAATCCATGCCAAGGACTTGGTTGTAGAACTCAACCGTCTGTTTCGCATCTTTGCAGCGATAGGCGACGTGATGGACGCCTTGCAGGTTCGGAGCTTCACTCATCTTTATCTCCCTTTTTGGGGAACAGGGTCATACCGGCAATCGCGCCGATCAGGCCGCCGACCGCACCAGCAGCGGCGCTGGCGCCATATTCAAGCGGTCCTTCGAAATTCAGGAACAGATCTTTAAAGTAGATAGCGCCGATCGCACCGAGCAGAAAAACAACGATAGCGGGCGGCGACAATCTGCTCATCAAGCGGGCTCCTCAACCTTCAGCACTCCACGGTCCAGCTGATCACGTTCAATGCTTTCAAACAAGGCTTTGAAATTGCCTTCGCCGAAGCCGTCTTTGTAATCGCCAACGCGTTGAATGAATTCAAAGAAGACCGGGCCAAGCTGCGGCTGTGCGAAGATCTGCAAAAGCAGGCGCGGCTCGCCGCCTTCTGTTGTGCCGTCAAGCAGAATGCCGCGGGACTGTAACTCACTCTCCGTTTGGCCATGACCTGGTAGGCGCTCGGATAACATCTTGTAATAAGTCTCTGGCGGCGCCGTCATAAACGGCACGCCCTTTTTCTGGAGCTTGTCCCAACAGGCGACCAGATCATCACAGATCAGCGCAATGTGCTGAATACCTTCGCCATTAAACTCGCGCAGAAATTCCTCGATCTGGCCTTTACCGCCCTCGCCTTCTTCGTTCAGCGGAATGCGAATCTTGCCGTCCGGCGCGGTCAGCGCTTTCGACGTCAGGCCCGTATATTCGCCCTTGATATCGAAATAGCGGATTTCCTGGAAGTTGAAGAGACTTTCATAAAAGTCCGCCCAATATTTCATCCGGCCGCCATAAACATTGTGCGTGAGGTGATCGACAAGTTGGAACCCGCAGCCTTCAGGTTCGCGGTCAACGCCCGGCAAATATTCAAAATCGATGTCGTAAATTGTGTGACTGCCTTCGCCGTCGGCATAGCGGTCAATCAGGTAGATGATCGAATTGCCGATGCCGCGAATACCGGGAATGTGCAGCTCCATCGGGCCGGTTTCTACTGTTACGGGCTCTCCGCCCTGCGCCATCAAATGCTCATAAGCCTTGGTCGCATTGCGAACCCGAAATCCCATGCCGCAAGCGCTCGGGCCATGCTCGCGCGAGAAATACCAAGCAGCAGAACGTGGCTCGTAATTGGTGATGAAATTGATGCCGCCCTGGCGCCAGAGCTCAACATCTTTCGACCGGTGACGCGCGACTTTCGTGAATCCCATGCCTTCAAAGACCGTCTCGAGAATGCCTTTCTCAGGCGCAGAAAACTCAATGAATTCAAAGCCGTCAAGGCCGGCTGGGTTCTCAAACAAATCGGCCATATGACCACCTCCGCGC
>CAYGUD010000109.1:6028-6922 GCA_964352865.1 uncultured Hyphomonas sp. | reverse complement strand
GGCATAAGTCGAGAACTTATAGCCGCGGCGATATTCGAACTTATCAACCGCTTTCATCAGGCCAATATTACCTTCCTGAATCAGATCCAGGAATTGCAGGCCGCGATTGGTATATTTCTTGGCAATGGAGATGACCAGACGAAGGTTGGCTTCGACCATTTCCTTCTTTGCGATGCGGGCTTCGCGTTCGCCTTTTTGCACACGCTGAACGATCTTGCGATAGTCATCGATCGGGATACCGATCTCTTGTGCGACCATTTGGATTTCGTTCCGGATGTCTTCGATCTTGTCGGGGTCGCGGTCAGCGAACCGTTCCCATTTTTTTGACATCGCCCGAACATCTTCAACCCAGTTTGGATCGAGCTCGCGGCCAAAATAGTTCTTCAGAAATTCCGAACGCGGCACGCCATGCGCGTCCGCAAGGCGCATTAACTGGCCTTCCAGGCCCATCAGCTTCTTGTTAATCGCGTAAAGCTGTTCAACCAGCGCCTCGATCCGCGCATTGTTGATGTGCATCGTCTTGAGCTCTTCAACAATGTTCTGCGAAATCCCATCATAGGCTTCGCGATCTTTGGGCGTTAGCGCTTTCCCTTCCATACGGCGGCCAACAAGCTTTTCTTGAAGCTTGCGGAAATTCGCAAATCCAGCCGCGATATCATCCAGCTTGTCGAGGACACCGTCACGCAGTTCCGCTTCCATGCCAGACATGGACATTGCGGCGCCTTCTTCTTCGTCTTCGCGCTCTTCTCGGGCGTGACGTTCTTCAACGGTTTCGTTCTCGCGTGCTTCGGCTTCTTCTTCGTCGAGCTCGTCTTCTTCAGGAGCCGGATTTTCGGCGCCATAGGTGGCTTCAAGATCGATCAAATCGCGGAGCAGGATCCGCTCATTCACCAG
>CAYGUD010000109.1:2282-6018 GCA_964352865.1 uncultured Hyphomonas sp. | reverse complement strand
CGCGCCAGACCATCATCGCTTCAAAAGTCAGCGGCGATTCGCACAAGCCCCTGATCATCGCGTCCCGGCCAGCTTCGATGCGCTTCGCAATCGCAATCTCGCCTTCACGAGAGAGCAGTTCGACAGCACCCATTTCACGCAAATACATGCGGACCGGATCATCAGTCCGATCAGACCCACGGGCATTGCCCTTTTTGGCGACAGCGCCAGTCGCAGAGGTCGTCGTGACTGCCGTAGACTTGGCCGCCGCTTCGCCTTCTTCCTCATTGTCGACAACGGTGATGCCTTGCTCTGAGAGCATAGCCATCGTGTCTTCAATGCGATCAGAGGACAGTTCGTCTTCTGGCAATATCTTGTTCAGCTGCTCGAGGGTGACATAGCCTTTGGCTTTGGCTTCCTTGAGAAACTTTTTGACTTTGGTGTCGCTGAGATCGAGGACCGGACGGTCATCATTATCTTCGAGTACTTCCGCTTTGGCTTTCGCCATGTATCGCTCCTGTCCGCTGCGTGCCGTGTCGCAACATACAATTTCAATTCCGTAAAAGGAGGATCAGTTCTGATCAGCCTTTTCAGCCGCCTCATTGAGACGCGCTGTGCGTGCCCTTCTCTCTGCCACAAGTCGGTGCCTATGACGCGCGTCTTCGGGAGTAGCAAAAGCCTCTCCAGAATTGCGGCCGGACCGATCCGTGCCATCTAGGCGTGCATACTGCTCCAGGGCGATCAGCCATTCCCGCTCCTCTGACCCGCTTTGGGGTATTTCTGGGACGTCGGGATAGTTTGTTAGCAGTTCTACAGCGCGCATTTTTCCAAGACCCTCTAAATGGTTGCTGAGGGTCTTTCGGTCAACACCTGATTCAGCAGTATTTTGGCTGATAAGGGCGTCTCTTATGGCTGAAACGTCCGGATCTTTGAACTCTGCCGCTGCTAACGCCTCGTAACCGACGTCCAACAGGTGAGGATTATCGACGGCGTAAACCAGGTTCCCGAGTCCCTTGAGCTTGGCTGGCGGACCCTTTTTGAGCATATCATCGCCATGTGCTGAACCTCCGCGCGTCTTTCCTTTTTGTTTCCAATCTCGTTGAGCTCGCTGCTCTCGATTTGCACTGCGAATCTGCCAGAGATAGTCTCGCATCCGAGCTTTGAGTTCTCGTTCATAAGCTGATTTGACCGCGCCATCCTGAATAGTGCTTGCCGCTTGCATCAGACGCTTTTCAAGCCCGGCCTGTCGTTCGGGCGTATCAACCGCCTCTAAATCGCGCTCCCGGCGCCATAACACTTCAACCAGCGGCAGGGCCGCGTCCAGCGCTTTGCCCATTGCCCCCGGGCCGTGATCGCGGATCAAATCGTCTGGATCGAGACCATCCGAAAGAAGACAGAAGAATACGCTGCGTCCAGGCTGCAGCCCGGGCAATGCCCGCTCAATAGATCGATATGCGGCGCCGAGGCCGGCGCGGTCACCATCGAAGCATAAGACAGGTTCAGGCCCTGCCCGCCATAACAATCCTAATTGTTCCTCGGTCAGCGCCGTACCAAGCGGCGCCACAGCGTGCGCGAACCCGGCTTCGCTCAGCGCGATGACATCCATATAGCCTTCGCAAACAATCAAGCCGCCTTCATCGGTCGCCCCAAATGCCTCACGAGCATCTTTATAGTGATACAGCACGCGCGATTTGTGGAATAGCGGCGTGTCTGAGGAGTTCAGGTATTTCGGCTTGGCATTAGGTTCCAAGCCGCGTCCGCCAAAGGCAATCACATGTCCGCGTGAATCCTCGATTGGGAACATCAGGCGTCCGCGGAACCTGTCATAAGGTTCGCCGCCACCGTCCTTTTCAACCGCTAATCCTGCTTCGACAATTTCGCTCTGCGAGAATCCCTTGGTTTTCAGGTGTTCGAACGTCTTGCGCCAGTCGTCGGGCGAAAATCCCAGGCGATATGCACTCCAACGATCCGGGCGCAGACCGCGATGTTCCAGGTAGCGCCGCGCTTCGGCTCCCTCGGGCGCGCGCAGGCAAGTCTCAAAGAATGCGGCTGCCGCTTCGCAGGCACCATAGAGTCGTTGCCGCCGATCATATTGCTCCTGGCTTTCCGGTGTCGCCTTGGGCAGCGACATGCCGGCTTCATCAGCGAGTTTTTCAACCGCCTCCATGAAAGAGAGGCGCTCCGTTTCCATAACAAAGGAAATGACGTCCCCGCCAATTCCGGATGAGAAGCATTTGAAGATCTTTTTCTGATCATTGACGTAGAAACTCGGCGTCTTTTCATTGGTAAATGGCGACAGGCCGACCCATTCCTTGCCTTGTTTCTTGAGCTTAACTTTCCGCCCAATTACGTCGGACGGACGGATTCGCGCTTTGAGCTCATCAACAAAGCCATCTGGGATGCGAATGGGAGCGTTCATGATGCCTCTATAGCGCGTTGCGCGCGCCTCGCGAAGCAATCCCCGCAGAGAATCAGTCACGACAGCGAATTTTTATCCAAATCGCCAGACGGTGTCACGCTCACAGGCTTAGCCTGTTTGCCGGTAAAAAAACCTCAGGCAAACCGTCAATTCGCTCAAATTTCACGGATCGGTTCAACGCTTCCCTAGCCTTGTGTGGATAAAGATTGAGACAAGTGGGATATACTGTGAACGTAAGATCAGACATTTATAACGTACCTTCGGTCCGTGACTTCACTGCCAGCACAGTGATGACCAGTGTGATCATACTGGTTTTCTCGGTATGCCTTGCCGTAGGAACGACATGGTTCACGACCAAAGGCTATGATGCCCACATTCATCACCAGGCTCTGCGGACCGCTTTCATCCTGCCATTGATTATTGCGCCGCTTTGCACAGGGATCGTTGGCTATCAATCTGTCAACAATCATCGCCGCATGTTGGAAGTCTCCCGGCTCGCACGGACGGATGAAATGACCGGCCTGGCGAATCGCCGCGCCTTCATGCACGCCGCGAATGCGCAATTCGGGATCACGGATTTTGACTATTCCGGTCTCTCCGTATTGATCATCGATCTCGACCATTTCAAGCAAGTCAATGACGTTCATGGCCACGATGCCGGCGACGAGGTCCTGATCCAAGCCTCACACAAAATCGCCAATGCCGCCCCACCCAATAGCCTCGTCGCGCGTCTCGGGGGCGAAGAGTTCGCCGTTCTGATGCCTTATGACAACGTGTTGGAGCTTCACCAACACGCCGAAGCAATTCGTCAGCGGGTTGGGGCAGAGCCTTGCCATTATCAAGGCAAGCACATTCACGTTTCGGCCAGTCTCGGTGTCGGTATTGCGAATGCACGCGATTCAGTCAGCTCCGTCCTGTCACGTGCCGACAACGCGCTGTATGAGGCCAAGGACAAAGGCCGTAATCGATTTGTTGTCGCTGCTTAAGGCGCTTCGATAGCCACATCCTCAAGAGGGGGCGCGCCAAGCGCTTCCCGATCTGCGAACCACGCCGCCAGTGCTTTATACATCGCATAGCTTTGATCATCATACTTGCGAACATATCCTGCAGGCCAGGCACTCGCCCGGGCAACGACGATGTCATTTTCGCGATCGACATAAAGCGTCTGACCATTGGCACCAGATGCGGTGAAGGTGCCATCTGCATAAGTCCACCAATGCCAAGCATATCCGCGATTGGGATTTGGGTGCACTTCGCCCGGCTTGATGTGGTCATCGTCGGAAATTGTCGCACGATCGACCCAATCCAAAGGCAAGATTTGGACACCGTTCCATGCTC
>CAYGUD010000109.1:0-2272 GCA_964352865.1 uncultured Hyphomonas sp. | reverse complement strand
TCCATGCTCCGCCTTGTTCGATGAATAGACCAAATCGAGCCCAGTCACGCAAAGCAGCATTGAAAAAGGCGCCGCCAATTTCAGCGCCTTCCGGGCCAGCGCCATCAATAATCCAGGCGCCGGAATGTTCCATCCCCAAAGGACGCCAGAGTTTTTGCTCGAGATAATCAGCAGCGTCCATGCCGCTCACACGGCGCACCAATTCCAGAAGAACCTGGCTTTCAGCGGTATTATAATTGAACTTGGTCCCCGGCTCGTGTTCTCGCTTGAACTTAATCGCAAGATCAAATGCAGGCGCTTGGCCCGTGACAGCACTTTTCGTCATGAACGCGATCGTGTCGTCCATTTTGCCTTCAAACAGGTCAGGATCATAACGAATGCCTGACGACATTTGCAGCGCCTGCTTGATCGTCACACCGTCATAAGCTGTACCGGCAACTTCCGGCAGATATTTGATGAGTTGATCATCAACATCGTCGATCAATCCCTCCGCGACCGCGACTCCAATCAATGTTGAAGTGATTGACTTAACCAATGACCAGGTGGTGAATCGCGTTCCTGAATTTGCCCCCCGGCCGTACGATTCATGCACGACTTGACCTTGGTGAAGGATGATCAATCCTGACGTTTCCATATCAGTATAGAGGTCCTGAAGCGTTCGCGATTCGTCTTCATATTCGTAAGTGAATCCGTCCAACTCGCCGTCTGTACGCGGCAAAGGTACGCTGTCTTCAGCGGAGGCCACCATTCGAGTTGGAAACAACTCGGTTGTATTCTGGAAGAAATAGTCGCGATCTCCCTCAAATGCAGCGCCGCGCGCCATGGCGTCGGTCGGCAGCGGAACCACACTGTGATACGCAAATCCGCCAACAAAAATGCCCAGAATCAGAGCAACAATCGCAATAAGAATCGACTTCATCAGACAGCCTCCTGAAGATCAGGTGACTACATGGGCTAATTTGTTGGCTTAGGTCTAGCCTATCGCAGCGCGAACAGCTTTGCTGGCAGGGCCACATTCAATACGCCCGGGATATTTTTGCCGGAGCGCCGTCATGCAACGACCGACATCTTTGAGTTTCTGAGCGTGAAGTTCGCGAACGACGGTTTCAGCTGCGACATTCAGATCTTCACCGGCCAGTGGTTTGGGCAAGAAGCCATTGATCACGTCGAGCTCTTCGCGCTCACGCTCGGCATCGACGATGCGACCGGCATCATCATATTGTTTGATCGATCGTTCGCGTTGCTCTGCCATAATTTCCAGCAATTCAACGATCACGTCATTATCGCAACCAGAACACTCGCCGCGAGCTCGTGCAATCACGTCTCGGTCATCCATGGCACATTTTACCAAGCGCAGAGTCTGCGCCACGACACCGTTTGGATCGCTCGACTCGGCTCTTTCGAGCGCCGAATTTATGCGATTGCGCAGTGTGATTTGGACGGTTTGATCCAACTGACCCATATGAACGCCTCTAAAAGCCGCGACTTCTGTTTCAAAACCGCTTGACGGTCTTGCTCGCAGCACTCTATCTGCCACCCGTTTACCTGAGAAACCGTTAAGGCGTCAGGGCGGGCGTGAGTCCAGCGAAACAACCGAGGTAAGGGCATGAACGACAAAAATCAATCCGATTTCGCCAGCCAGGCGAGTGGTGCTCTCGCCCTTGCAGACGGCACAGTGTTTCTGGGTATCGGCGTCGGTGCAGTGGGCACGGCGATCGGAGAGCTCTGCTTCAACACCGCGATGACCGGTTACCAGGAGATTCTAACCGATCCTTCATATGCTGAGCAGGTGGTTTTGTTCACCTTTCCGCATATCGGCAATGTTGGCGCAAACCCTGATGATCACGAAGAATCTAGTGTTAACGCCGCGCGAGCTGCCGTTGGAACAGTGTTTCGCGATGCGATCACGCCGCCATCAAACTGGCGTGCGGATGACCATTTTGATGACTGGCTCGCTAGAAAAGGCATAATTGGTCTGTCCGGCGTCGACACGCGCGCGCTGACTCGCCTGATACGCGAACAAGGCATGCAAAAATGCGCCATTCAATATGCTCCAGACGGCGGGATTGACACCGAAGCGCTGATTAAGGCTGCCCAGGCCTGGCAAGGACTGGAGGCGGCGGATTTGGCGGCAAAGGTCTCTACTGATGCGGCATTCGAGCATTCTGAACCGCTTTGGCAAATCAGCACCGGCTTTCGCGATCAGGACAGTCTTGAAAAACATGTCGTCGTGGTGGATTTCGGCGTCAAAAAGAACATTTTGCGCAATCTC
>CAYGUD010000108.1:0-6944 GCA_964352865.1 uncultured Hyphomonas sp. | reverse complement strand
CACCTTGGTATTCTTGAAGATGCAGATCTTATCCGCCGTGAAAAACGCGGCCGCGAGCGGATCTGCCATCTCGAGCAAGGTAATTTGCGCCGCGCTCAAGCCTGGCTCGAGACGCATGCCGCGTT
Organism: uncultured Hyphomonas sp.; assembly: GCA_964352865.1. Taxonomy (GTDB): domain Bacteria; phylum Pseudomonadota; class Alphaproteobacteria; order Caulobacterales; family Hyphomonadaceae; genus Henriciella. The sequence continues at coordinate 6,819 of CAYGUD010000108.1, read as the reverse complement.
CTGGAGCGGCGCGCTCGATGCCCTCGAAACAGCTTTGAAAGAAGAGGATGACCGCGATGGATGATTTCGTGACCTATCCAGAGCCCGCAGTCCTGGAGATTTACCGCGATCTGCCGGGTCCGATTGAACGGGTTTGGGATTATCTGACCCGTTCTGAATTGCGCCAAAAGTGGATTTGCGCAGGGAGTGTGGCGGATACTGTTGGCGGCGAGATCGTATTCGAGTTTGATCATTCCAGATTATCTAAACAACGCCCGCCCGAAAGTCATGGCGATGGCGGTACGGTTCGTATGATCGGTTTCGTGCGGGTCTATGACAAACCGCATCATCTGGCTTTCTCCTGGCCATCCGGCGAGGGCGAAACCCCGACCGAAGTGGTGATCCGTCTAAGCGAAACAGAGCGCGGCGTACGTCTGCACCTGCGCCATGAGAAGCTCGCCACAGACGCGCATAAATCCGGCGCATCTGCAGGCTGGCACACCCATCTCGATATTCTCAGCGATCTCGTGAATGATCGCAAAGGACGTGATTTCTGGGAACACTATGTTCCGCTTGAACAAGCGTATCAGGCCAGAATGGCCGACGGCTAACGCCTTGAGTTGCAAGAGATCGTATCGGATTGCCCTGTATTGGATTGCGCCGATTGCTTGACCTGGCGATCCACTCAGCGCAGGGAAACCTCATGCAGCAAAGCGATCCCCAACCAGCGCCGAAACAAACCGGGTCCAAGCTTGGTCTTTGGCTCGGGCTGGGCGCGCTAGCGCTGATATTGAGTCTGTTTCTGTTCGGGCGCTATACCGAATTCCTCAATGTCGACGCTCTGGGCCGGGCGATTGGCGCATTTGCGGAAGGGCCCTGGGGCGTTCCGGCGTTGATTCTGGCATTTTGCGGCTGTGCTTTCATTGGCGTACCGCAATTCCTGCTGATTGGGATTGCCGTCTACGCATTCGGTCCTGTTTGGGGCGCCGTCTGGTCATGGGTGGCGACGCTGTGTTCCGGCACGATCACATTCTGGCTCGGCCGTTTCTTTGGCGAAGCGACGTTGCGGCGGCTGGGCGAAGGCCGGATCAAGACATTTACCGGTTTCGTCGCGCGCAATGCATTTGCCGCAAGCGCGATTGTTCGCAATGCGCCGACGGGTCCGTTTGTGATGGTGAATATGATTTTTGGTGCGATTGGCGCAAAATTCTTACACTATCTGGCCGGCATGGCGCTCGGCGTGATTCCGAAAATTGCCCTCGTCGCATTTGGCTTGCAGGCGATCCAGGCCGCTCTACAAGGCAATATCTGGCTTGCTGCGTGCGCCGGTATTGCCGCCATCGCCGTCTTTCTGGGCGGCTTTCTCTATGTGCGGCATCGCCGTCGCAAAGGGGAAAATATTGCGCTCAACGCTGAATAGCCTGTTGACACTCCTGACTGACCACCGCATTGCAGTGGTTATGCGCAAGAATTTGCCTCTTCAGAGCCTATGCCTCCTTATCGGCCCCTGGCCGGTAGCGACGATGCTTTAGCGCATCTGTCCACGGCCAGGGGACAAACCTTAAAAACGTTTCTCACATCACCAGGCCAGACAGATGACCGACACAACTGAAATTGTAATTTTCGACACCACAATGCGCGATGGCGAGCAATCGCCGGGCGCATCAATGACACATAATGAAAAGCTGGCCCTCGGAGACCTCCTCGAGACCATGGGCGTGCATGTCATCGAGGCGGGCTTCCCAGCCGCATCTGTGGGCGACTTCGAAGCAGTGAGCGAGATTGCCCGCCGCTCGAAAAGCGCAACCATCTGCGGTCTTGCGCGCTCGACCCCCGGCGATATCGATCGCTGCGCCGAAGCCGTGCGACATGCCGCAAAGCCCCGAATTCACACATTTATTTCGACCAGCCCCGTGCATATGAAGCACAAATTGAAAATGGGTCCGAACGCAGTGCTCGAAGCTGTTGGCCGGTCGGTCGCTCAAGCGCGCAACTTGGTTGATGATGTCGAATGGAGTCCGGAAGATGCCACCCGTACGGAGTTTGATTTCCTGTGCAAGTGCATTGATGCGGCGATCACGTCCGGCGCGACAACGATCAATATTCCTGACACAGTCGGTTATTCCCACCCTGAAGAATATGGCAATCTGATCCGTCGCCTGCGCGAGACCATTCCGGACAGTGACAAAGTCATCTGGTCCACCCATTGCCATAATGATCTTGGCCTGGCCGTCGCAAACTCGATTGCGGGTGTGCAGAACGGTGCGCGGCAAGTTGAGTGTACGATTAATGGCTTGGGCGAGCGGGCCGGTAATGCAGCGCTCGAAGAAGTCGTCATGGCCTTCAATGTTCGCCGCGATGATTTACCGTTCACGACGGGACTGGAGACCAGCAAGCTGGCCACAGCCAGCCATATGGTCAGCCGGATTACCGGATTTCCGGTCCAGTATAATAAAGCAATTGTCGGCAAGAATGCCTTCGCCCATGAGAGCGGCATCCATCAGGACGGCATGCTGAAAAATGCCGAAACCTATGAGATTATGAAGCCGGAAGATGTTGGTGTGTCCAAGACCAGCCTGGTTATGGGCAAGCATTCCGGGCGCCACGCCTTCCGGGATAAGCTGGAAAGCCTCGGCTATGAGCTCGACAAGGAAAGCCTGAATGAGGCGTTCAAGCGGTTCAAGGAACTCGCCGATAAGAAGAAGCATGTCTTTGATGATGACTTGATTGCGCTGGTTGACGATCAATTGTCAGCCATGGGCGAGCGGATCGCGTTCGAGAAATTGCGTGTCGTTGCCGGCTCTGAAGGGCCGCAGACAGCGGATCTGAGTGTGCTGGTGGAGGGTGATAGTCATTCGGTCACCTGTGAAGGCAATGGCCCGGTAGATGCCGTGTTCAATGCCATCCGTCAGATTGTTCCACATCAGGGCAAGCTGGACCTGTTCCAGGTCAGCGCTGTGACGGGCGGTACAGATGCCCAGGCTGAAGTGCATGTTCGTCTGAAAGGTGAGGGCATCATGGCCACGGGTCGCGCCTCTGATCCGGACACTTTGGTCGCCGCCGCCAAAGCTTATATCCATGCACTCAATAAGCTCGAAGCGCGCCGCTTGAAGCGAAAAGCGGCCTAAACGTTAACAAACGAGCCGTTTGTGTTAGGTGTGTCTCATTATGGGTCAAATCACGCATTGCACCGTCATTGTTGGGGGTGCGGTGAGTGTACGATCCGTACGCATGGGGTGACAAAGAACTCTTGCTTTAATCAAATCTAAACGGCATTAGGATATAGGGCTGATCATGTAACTAAAAGCTGCGTGTGACGAATTCAGATCGCGCTAAAGAAGAAGCGGCGTAAAAAATGATCGGAAGCCTACTCGGAGTTCTTTCCACAGACATGGCCATTGACCTTGGGACAGCGAACACGCTGGTCTATGTAAAGGGTCAAGGCATCAAGCTCGATGAGCCCTCAGTTGTTGCCTATATGAACCAAGGCGGCCGCAAGATGGTTTATGCCGTCGGCGACGATGCCAAGAAGATGCTCGGCAAAACGCCGATGAACATGGAAGCCATTCGCCCGATGCGCGATGGCGTGATCGCCGACTTCGAAGTCGCCGAGGAAATGATCAAGCACTTCATTCGCAAAGTGCATAATCGCCGGGCGTTCGTTTCGCCGCTGATTATTATCTGCGTACCCAGCTCTGCGACGAATGTTGAGCGCCGCGCCATTCACCAGTCGGCTCTGGCCGCTGGAGCGCGCCAGGTCGAACTGATTGATGAGCCACTGGCCGCTGCGATTGGCGCCGGTCTGCCAATTGAAGAGCCTGCTGGGTCTATGGTGGTCGATATTGGCGGTGGGACCACTGAAGTCGCGGTCCTGTCGCTGGGTGGTCAGGTTTATTCCCGATCAGTTCGCGTCGGCGGTGACAAGATGGACGAAGCCATCATGAATTATCTGCGCAAGCATCAGGGCATCCTGGTCGGCGAGATGTCGGCGGAACGGATCAAGAAGCAGATCGGGACAGCCATGGCGCCTGAGAATGGTGACGGTATGACCGTAACGGTTCGCGGCCGCGCCACAGGGGACGGCGTCCCGAATGAAGTCGAAATCAATGAGAGAATGATGGCCGAAGCGCTGGCTGACCCAGTCGGTGAGATTGTCGAAGCTGTCCGTATCGCGCTCGAAGCGATGCCGCCCGAACTGTCTGCAGACATTGTCGATCGCGGCATTGTCCTGACTGGCGGGGGCGCTTTGCTGCGCAATCTCGACGTTGTCTTGCGCGAACAGGCCCGGCTGCCTGTGATGATCGCCGAAGAGCCATTGAAATGTGTTGCGAATGGGTGTGGATTCGTCCTCGAGAACCTCTCGCGCATGAAGAATGTCCTGTCGCCAGAAGTTTGACACGATTGAGGGCTAAACGCCCGAGGTCAGAAGAGAAGGAATGCGCCCATGCCACGCGCCAGCGGCAAGGGATATCGACAGCGACCGCTCCGCCGGTATGGGTTTTTTATTGCCATTGCGGGGCTTCTGGCCCTGCTGCTTTTGCAAACATCACCGCGTCTGAGTGAAGGCGTTGAGCCGATCCGAACTGCGGCGTCGGACCAGTTGTTTCATGTCACGCGCCCCAGCCTGATTGATCGTATTAGCGGCGTATCGGCGAAGGAAAGACAAATTCTCGAGCTTGAAGCGCGGGTGCGCGAACTGGCGCAATATAAAGCGCTGGCGCTCACCATGGCCGAGCGGATGGAAGTCTATGAGGACATCCTGAACATGCAGGGTGAGCCGGGCGGCGCTGAAGTCACGGCCCGGATCATGGCCGAAACAGACGGCCCGTTCGCTGAGGCTTTGCTGGCCAATGCCGGCGCCACCAATGGCGTTCAGGAAGGCTATTATGCCGAGAATGATCGCGGCCTGGTCGGGCGCGTCGTGCAAGTCGGGAATCGCTCTTCGCGGATCCTGAAAGTAACTGATTTTAACAGCCGCGTTCCCGTCATGGGCGAAGCCAGCGGCCTGCGGGCGATCATGTTTGGCGGGCGCGATGGTCTCGGGCGTCTCACTGATCTCCCGGAACAAGGCGAGTTTCTACCCAATGAGCGCATTCTGACCTCTGGTGAAGGCGGATTGTTTCCGCGCGGTGTGGTGGTCGGCCACGTTCGCGGCAAGACCGAAAAAGAAGTCCGCGTTGATCTCTCAATGCTGACGGGGCAGCTCAGCTATGTCCGCCTGAAACCCACGATCACTGTACCTGCGCCAGAAGAATTTCCCGTTGAAACGGACTTGGCAGACCTTGGCGAGGACGACGGCTCGTGAATGGATTGGGTGCGATTCCTGACTGGCTGGCGATGCGCTGGGAAGGCGCAAGACCACGGACGCGCCTGATTGTCGGGACAATCGTTGTGGCGATTATTGGCCTGGTTGGCCTGACCCCGAAATCGTTTTTCGGTGTGCCGCTTGCCTGGCCATATGTCGGCTTGATTGCAGCCGTGGGGTGGGGCCGGTTCGGCCTCGGATTTGGCCCCATGGTGTTTCTATTGGTCTTTGGCTTTGCCCAGGATGCGTCGCAAGCGCCCTGGGGCAGTCATGGCCTGGCAAACTTGCTGGCTTATGGATTGTCATCGCAAGTTTCTCAAATGGTCGATACCGAGCGTACACCGCTGCTCAGCTTCGCCCTGCCTGTTGTAACTTTGTTTTTCGGGATCACACTTGTATGGCTGACCGCGAGTATTTCATCGGGGCATCTCGTGCGCGTAACGCCTATGCTGACAGCCTATTTTGCGACTCTGGTGGCGCATATGCTGATCTCGCCATTATTTGATCTGCGTTCGCCCCGTTGGACCGCAAGCGGAGCCTCAGGATGAGCGGAAACCGTCCAGTTGATGCGCTGTTCAACCGCCGCGCTTTAATCGCCGCAGGTGGCGGTGCTGCGCTGTTTGGCGGCCTGATCACACGCCTGTTCCAGCTGCAAATCATGGAACATGAGCGGTTTGAAGTGGCGGCGGCTGAAAACGGCGTTCGATTGGATCTGGCGCCGCCGCAGCGCGGCCGCATCCTCGACCGGTTTGGGCGTCCGCTGGCCGCGCACCGACAAGCAGGACGCGTGTCGATCGTTCGCGAACAGGCTGATGACTTGCCGCGCCTCTTGTCAAATCTGGCGGATCAGATCGAGATTTCTCCGGAACGCCAGGCGCGCCTGATCAGAGATGCCAGACGGCAAGCCAGCTTCCAGCCGGTGACCGTCAAAAGCGAGCTGTCTTATGAAGACTTCTCGCGCCTGGCTGTGTTGGCGCCGAGCATGCCGGGTCTGCAAGTTGAGATGGCGGCAACGCGGTCCTATCCACGTGGCCGGGATTTTGCGCACGTTTTAGGCTATGTCGCAAAAGCCAGCGAATCCGATCTTGAACGCCTGAGTGAAGGTGCCACGGCACAAGAGCGGGCTGCGGTCCGCCGTCTGTTCAAGCACCCGGATATGCGCACGGGGCGTTCAGGTGTTGAGCGCTATGCCGAAGAATGGCTGCGCGGCGAGGCCGGATTCCGGAAACTGGAAACAAATGCGGCGGGCCGGATCATTCGCGAGTTCGATGACCCTGCATTATCGCCCAAGCCGGGCCGCGATCTTTATCTCACAGTCGATGCTGAATTGCAGAAATTTTCCATTGACCGGCTCGGCAAAGAAAGCGGTGCTGCCGTCGTTCTGGATATCGAATCTGGCGAAATCCTCGCATTCGTATCGACACCGGCCTTTGATCCGAACGATTTCGTCAACGGCATTTCGTCCAAGGATTACGCCCTCTTGCGAGACGATGTCGAATATTCGCCGCTTTACCACAAGGCCTATGATGGCACCT
>CAYGUD010000107.1:1178-6998 GCA_964352865.1 uncultured Hyphomonas sp. | reverse complement strand
CTGCAAGTGAGCTGGTTCAAGATCACGCGGAAATTGACCGGAGAGGGCAAGCGCATCTTCTTGATGGCGCCGCTGCACCACCATTTCCAGAAGAAGAACTGGCCAGAGACCCGGGTCGTCGTTCGGTTCTGGATTCTGTCGCTTTTATTCGCCCTTGCGGGCCTTGCCACACTGAAGCTGAGGTAGCGCGCAACTTATGATCCCGATTACCGAATATGCAGGGCGAGATGTCGCCGTCTATGGCCTGGGCCGCACCGGATTATCCGCTGCGAAAGCCCTGGTTGCTGGCGGTGCGCGCGTGCATGCCTGGGATGACGGGGAAGCGGCGCGACTGAAAGCTGAAGCCGAAGGGCTGAATGTCAGCGACATCAATAAGCGCGACTGGCAGAAATTCGCCGCTCTGGTTCTCTCGCCTGGCATTCCGTATAAATTCCCACAGCCGCATCGTCTGGTGCGGATGGCGGAAATGATGAATGTGCCAGTTGTGGGCGATATGGAATTATTCGCCCGGGCGGTGCAGGCTTTGCCGGAAAAAGGGCGCCCAAAAGTCATCGGGATCACAGGTACGAATGGCAAATCGACGACGACAGCTCTGATTGGCCATATCTTGAAAGAAGCAGGCCGTGATGTGCGGATTGGCGGCAATATCGGCACTGGTGTGCTGGACATGGCGGCGTTGAACGCCAATGCGGTCTATGTGTTGGAACTGTCCTCTTATCAGCTTGATCTGGTCGATAGCTTGCGCTGCGACGTGTCTGTTCTGTTGAATATCTCACCTGACCATTTGGACCGCCATGGCGGCATGGATGGCTATGTCGAAGCCAAGAAACGGATCTTTGCCAATCAACGTGCCCGCGATGTCGCGGTGGTCGGGATTGATGATCCACACGCCCAGGCAATCGCCATGAGCCGCAAGCGCCCGGGTGAGGCGCGTGTGGTGCAGATCAGTTCAGAATTCGGACTGGCTCGCGGCGTCAGCGCCGTTGATGGCCATCTTTATGACAGCACGGGTGGACAGGCCATTCTGGTCGGAAATCTGGCCGAAGCAGAAGCGCTGCCTGGTCGTCACAATCACCAGAATGCCGCGGCCGCTTATGCCGCATGTCATGCGCTCGGCATTGCGCCGGGCCGGATTATGGCCGGCATCCGGTCGTTCCCGGGTCTTGCCCACCGTATGGAAATTGTCGGCGAAATTGAGGGCGTGCGTTTCGTCAATGATAGCAAGGCGACAAATGCACAAGCCGCCGAGCAAGCCTTGAAGACCTGGCCGAAAGTACACTGGATTGCGGGCGGTGTTGCCAAGGCTGAAGGCATCAAACCGCTCGAGCCATGGTTTGACCGGGTGCATCAGGCCTACCTGATCGGCGAAAGCGAAGCGGATTTCAGCAAGACGCTGAAAGGCAAGGCTAAGACGGTCAGCTGCGGTACACTGGAAGCTGCAACACAGGCTGCATTTGATGCCGCTAAGGCATCCAATGAAACCAATCCGATTGTTTTGCTCTCTCCGGCCTGCGCGAGTTTTGATCAGTTTAAAGATTTCGAAGCACGTGGTGATGCATTCAAAGGCATTGTTCAGCGTCTCGCTGCACAAGTGGAACCTCAAAAGGAAGCCGTTTAGGAGCGCGTCATGGTCGAAGTTGCCCTCCGCCCGCGTTCTGCAACGGGGCGTTTGCTAGAGTGGCAACGCGGTCTGGACTGGCCGATCCTGATGTCTGCTATCTTGCTGCTCAGCGTAGGTCTGTTGATGTCGCTCGCGGCCGGACCTCCTGCCGCAGAGCGACTGGGCTATGCGGATAGTTTTTACTTTGTCAGGCGGCAGGCAATGTTCGTTGGCGTTGCCGTGATCGCGATGATTTCGATGAGTATGCTCGACCGGGTCTGGGCGCGGCGTATGGCAGCTCTGATTTTCATTGGCTCTCTGGCTTTGCTCGCTTTCATTCTGGTCTCTGGTTATGAGGCCAAAGGGGCGCAGCGATGGATCCGCTTTGCGGGCTTCAGTTTGCAGCCTTCGGAATTTGTGAAGCCGGCTCTGATTGTGCTGACCGGCTGGCTTTTGGCGCAGCGCCAACTCTATCCGAACGGCCCTTGGGCAGCGATTACACTCGTATTCTTTTGCGTCACGCTAGGCTTTTTGCTGTTGCAGCCGGATGTCGGGCAATCAGCGCTTTTGACGGCTGCGTTCATCGTGACCTTTTTCGTGTCAGGCTTGCCATGGCGCTGGGCCGCGATTTTCGCAGGCGGCGGCGCGGCTTTGTCAGGATTGCTCTATGCAACCTTGCCGCACGTCCGGTTCCGGGTGAACTCGTTTATCAATCCCAGCGAATATGACACTTACCAAATCGACAAAGCCTCTGAAGCCATTGGCCGCGGCGGCCTGTTCGGGGTTGGGCCAGGCGAAGGCACCATCAAGACGTCACTGCCAGATGCCCACACCGATTTCATCTATGCGGTCATGGGTGAAGAGTTTGGCTATATCGCTGCGGTCGGCCTGATTTTCGTGTTTGGGTTCATTGTCTGGAAAGGCCTTCGCGCCGCTGCCCGCTTGCACGATCCTTATCCCCGCGCTGCAGCGTCCGGATTGTTTGCGCTTTTTGGTCTTCAGGCTGCCATAAATATCGCAGTAAATGTCAGTCTGATACCGCCTAAGGGAATGACGCTTCCGTTCATTTCTTCTGGAGGGTCTTCAATGTTGGGGACTGCGCTCACGCTGGGATTAGCGCTGGCGCTGATCCGGCGCGGACAGACAAGTTTGAAGGGTTGAGATGAGCGACAAACCTCTCGTAATCATTGGCGCAGGGGGCACTGGCGGACATATGTTTCCGGCGGCGGCCTTTGCCGAAGAAATGGCGTCACGCGGCTGGGACGTTGGATTGATCAGTGATGATCGCGGCTTGCGTTACGCAGCAAACTTCCCCGCCAGCTGGAAAATGGAGGTCAAAGCGGCGAGCCCGAATATGCGCAAACCCTGGACGCTTCCAGGAACGGCGCTGAAGCTTCGCGCCGGGGTCAATGCCGCAGTCCGCCGGTTCAAACAAGAACAACGCCCAGCTTTGATCGCAGGCTTTGGTGGCTATCCGGCCTATCCAGCTCTATCAGCGGGACGTCGGCTCGATATTCCGCTTCTCATTCACGAACAGAACGCCGTGCTTGGACGGGTCAACCGGGCCTTTGCCAAACGTGCCAGTGTCGTCGCATCGGGATTTGAACGGCTCGACCGTCTGCCAGCCGGGGCCAATCACCAACCGATCGGAAACCCGGTTCGACCCCCGATTGCTGCCGCGCGCGATATCCCATTCCCGGCCACCGATGGCGAGCTGACCATATTCATAACCGGCGGTTCGCAAGGCGCGCGTATCCTGGGCGAAGCGATACCTCTGGCGATTGCCAATCACATACCAGCGCCGCTGCGGGTGCGCCTGCATGTCGTGCAACAAGTGCGTGAAGAGCAGCTTGAAGAGGTCCGCGCGATTTATGACAAAGTTCAAGTCAAAGCGACGCTGCAGCCATTCTTCTCGGATATGCCAGAGCGGCTGGCCGCCGCGCACATGATCATCGCCCGATCTGGCGCGGGCACGGTCAGCGAGATTGCTGCCGTGGGGCGCCCCTCGATGCTCATCCCGCTCAAAATCGCGATGGACAATCACCAGGAAGCCAATGCTGAAGGCCTTGTCGATGCTGGCGCCGCGGACATGCTGCTGGAAGATAATCTCTATCCAAACCTGATCGGCGAACTTCTTGCCGTGCGCCTCGGTGATACCAATGACTTGGCGGTTCGCGCCGCCGCCGCTAAAGCGCTTGGCAATGTCAGAGCGGCGCAGGATTTAGCTGATTTGGCGGAAACTGTTTCTGCCCCAAAAACTTGAAGAGAAGCGTATGAAACCTTCCCCAACTCCGTTCCCGCTTGGTCCTGCTCATCTGGTTGGCATTGGCGGCATTGGCATGTCTGGCATTGCCGAGATCATGATGAATCTTGGCTATCAAGTGCAAGGCTCTGACATGAAAGAGAGCGCCAATGTGCAGCGTTTGCGCGATCGCGGTGCAGTTGTGCATATCGGGCATGTCGCTGAAAATGTCACTGGCACCAGCGCCGTGATTATTTCGAGCGCGATTAAAGACGATAATGTCGAAGTTCAGGCCGCTCGCGCCGCAGGTATTCCAGTAGTTCGCCGCGCCGACATGTTGGCCGAGATCATTCGCCTGAAATGGACCGTCGCGGTTGCTGGCACGCATGGCAAGACGACGACCACGACGATGGTTGCTGCGCTGCTTGATGGTGCCGGGATTGATCCGACTGTCATCAATGGCGGGATCATCAACGCCTATGGCTCGAACGCGAAAGCCGGGGACGGCGACTGGATCGTGCTTGAGGCGGATGAGTCAGACGGCACGTTTATGAAGATCCGTCCGACGATCGCCATCGTGACCAATATGGATCCGGAGCATATGGAGCATTATGGCACCATGGATGCGCTGCGCGATGCGTTTGATACTTATGTCGGTAATATTCCCTTCTATGGCTTTGGGGTGCTGTGCACGGATCATCCGGAAGTCGCGGCGATGGTGGCACGGGTCTCAGACCGCCGGATCATCACTTATGGCTATAATCGCCAGGCCGATGTGCGTGCCGTAAACCTTCGGCCGTCTGCTGAGGGCGTCACTTTCGATGTCATGATCCGGGCTCAGCTCAACGCGGCAGAGCGCGTGATTGAGCAAGTCTTCCTGCCTATGGCAGGCGAGCATAATGTCTCGAACGCACTGGCCGCGATCACGGTTGCCGTAGAACTTGGCGCGACCAATGATCAGCTGCGGGAAAGTCTCAATGCGTTTGGCGGCGTCAAGCGCCGGTTTACCCATGTCGGCGAGTGGAATGGGGTGAAGATTATTGACGATTATGCGCACCACCCAGTTGAGATCGAAGCCTGTCTGAAAGCCGCCCGTGCGATCCAGGGCCAGGGCCGGGTCATCGCGGTTTCGCAGCCGCATCGCTATTCACGGCTTGAGGATCTGTTTGAAGAGTTCGCCCAATGCTATCGCGAAGCAGACATGGCCGTCATCACGCCGGTCTTCGCAGCGGGTGAAGCCCCGATAGACGGCATCGATCACACGGCTTTGGTGCAGAGTATGAAGGGCCATGGCCATAAACATGCGCGCACATTGGAAGATCTGGAAACCTTACCAGCACTGATCCGCGAGATTGCTGAACCCGGCGATATGGTCGTGTGCATGGGCGCGGGCAGCATATCAACATACGCAAATGGACTGATCGAAGCGCTTCAATCCTGAGCTTTATGGTAAATCAGGACAGGCCAATTCCTTAATGGAAGCTGCGAGTCTGTAAATCTCTGACCGCCATATTTACCCCTCGGTGCCTGGAGGGGGACTCACAATGTTGATACGGGCATTTGCTGTCTTATCGCTGATACTCGCAGCGACGACGGCGCCCGTCATTGCCAGCAAACGTGCCGATACTGAGCCGGTCTTGCGCTTGCGACTGAACGACCCGGTGCTCAACGCGGCGCCCAGACCCTTTCTTCGCCCACGTTTCAATCCCAGCGCCATGACCGCACCGTCGGCGGTTTCAATGCCAGTGATCAGCATTGAAGAGGCGGGACGCGTGGGCAAATTTGCCTATGTCTCAACCCCGCACCCGAATGTCGTTGTCGCGGTCGGCGCGACGGATGATGCGGCAGAGGTGGGCCGTCAAATTGATCGCGCGATAACGAATATGGCGTCTGGCAACGGGCTCTATCAAAAACGCCATGACCGCGCGCCGTTCATTGGGCTCGGCGTGCGCACGGGTCAGCAGGATCGCGGCTGGGC
>CAYGUD010000107.1:0-1168 GCA_964352865.1 uncultured Hyphomonas sp. | reverse complement strand
CCACAATAGGCGCCGGGCTGATGAATGCCTCAGACGCGGCGCGCCTTTCAGAATGGAAAGCGCCGGACGAAACTGCGGGTTACGCTGCCGAAACGCGCGCCAACGTTCAGATCCGCTATCGATTCTAAGCGTCGCGCCCGCTTTAAAAAGTGAAATCCACACTTTGCGTCGCCGCAGACTGGCATTAGGCGGAACTATGAGTTTCGATTTGAACAGCTTGCCAGAGCTGCGCGGCAAGATCATGCCGAACACCTCGTTGGCGCCTTATACCTGGTTTCGCGTCGGCGGTGCGGCGGAGGCTTTGTTCCTGCCTGCCGATGAAGAAGACCTGGCAGACTTTCTGAAAGCCTTGCCAGAAGATATGCCGGTGACCGTGCTTGGGGTCGGATCAAACACGATTGTTCGTGACGGCGGCATCGAAGGCGTCGTGATCCGGCTGATGGGCGGCTATTGGGGACGCGTCGAGATCGATGGCGATCGCGTCAGCGCTGGCGCTGGGGCGTTGGATCTGAACGTCGCCAAAGCATCCGCAAAGGCCGGTATTGGCGGTCTGTCATTTCTGTCCGGCATCCCCGGTTCGATTGGCGGGGCGGTGCGCACCAATGCAGGTTGCTATGGCCGCGAGTTGAGTGATGTCGTCATCGCTGTCGAAGGCATGACAAGAGCAGGGGCGCCAATCAAGCTGGCGCGGAAAGATATCGGGTTTTCCTATCGTCATACGGACTTCGCGGCCAATATCGTCGTTACGCGCCTGCATTTGCGCGGTGAAACGGGCGGAAACCCTGAAGTCCTGGGCGATGAGATCGCGGCGCATCAGGCGCGGCGCGCTGAAACCCAGCCAATCAAGGAAAAGACAGGCGGTTCAACCTTTGCCAATCCTGATCCGCCGGGAACACCGGATGCCCGCTCCAGCTGGAAGCTGATCGACGCGGCTGGCTGCCGCGGCCTTAAAGTTGGCGGGGCCATGGTCAGCGAGAAGCACTGCAATTTTCTGATCAATACCGGTGAAGCGACAGCCGCTGATATTGAGGCTTTGGGAGAGCTGGTCCGGGCGCGGGTGCTGGAGCATTCCGGCGTCGACTTACGCTGGGAGATTCGCCGCATCGGGCGCGTGCAAAGCGTCTAGAAACTGCCTTTCAGACGCAGCGTGACAATGCTCCCAAAATTT
>CAYGUD010000106.1:2781-7013 GCA_964352865.1 uncultured Hyphomonas sp. | reverse complement strand
CCCTGAAAGTGTTCCAATCAATATGTTGGTGCCGATCAAAGGCACGCCGCTTGGCGAAAGTCCTGCAATCAGCGTCACGGAAATGGCCCGTGCCATCGCGACGTGTCGGATCGTGTTTCCGAAAAGCTGGGTCCGTTTGTCAGCCGGTCGGGAAGGCATGAGCGAAGGCGAACAGGCCCTCTGCCTTTTGGCGGGCGCGAATTCGATCTTTGTCGGGGATCGGCTTTTGACCACCGACAATCCAGGTGAGGACCGTGATCAGTCCTTGCTCGACGCTGTTGGTTTCGAAGCCGCGGCACGCCAGGACATGGCACCGAAAGACAAGAAGACCCTTATCGATGCACGCTAGGAGCGAATGAATGACCACAGACTTACAAGCCGTTATCTGGGACTTTGGCGGCGTCCTGACCTCGTCTCCTTTTGAAGCGTTCACGCGATATGAAGAAGAAAAAGGACTGCCCAAGGATTTCGTGCGGTCCGTGAACGCGGTTAACATCCAGGAAAATGCCTGGGCAAAGCTCGAACGCTCTGAGGTTAATGCGGATGAATTTGACGTCCTGTTTCGGGACGAAAGCCGTGCCTTGGGACACGAGGTGCCGGGTAAGGATATTCTTGGTCTGTTATCAGGCAGCGTCAGGCCGTCTGTAGTCAATGCGCTGAAAGTCTGCAAATCGAAAGTCAAAGTCGGTTGTATCACGAATAATGCCCCGGTCGGCAAAGGGGCGGGGATGAGCTCTGATGCCAACAAGGCAGCGCAAGTATCTGAAATTATGAAGCTTTTCGATCATGTGATTGAGAGTTCAAAACTTGGAATCCGCAAACCTGACCCGCGAATCTATGCGCTGATGTGCGAAGCTCTGGATGTTGATCCGGCGCGCTGTGTGTATCTCGATGATCTCGGCATCAATTTGAAGCCGGCCCGCGCGATGGGCATGCACACGATTAAAGTTCTAAATGAGGCGCAGCTTTTGCAAGACCTGAAGGGAGCAACCGGTTTTGAGGGCATATGAAACGACTATCATTCGCAATTGGCGCTGCCTTTCTTCTTGCGGCCTGTGGCAGCGGGAACACATCTCCTAAAGTCCGTCTTGCCGTCAGCGCCGTACCGGCTGTCATGGCGTCTCCGATGGTTACGGAAACAAGCCAACCTCTATCCCCTGGGGTTGAGGCCAAGATCACCGACATTCGCGCCGTGCTCGAACGGGATTCGATGTATCGGCTGGTTCGGCTGGCGACGGCCGAAGAAAATTTTGTATCGAATTTTGCGGGCGAGTCGCACAAAGTGCATTGGGACCTCCTTAGACGCACCGGGTTTGATCCGCTGAACCGTCTCGATGGTTTGCTGGATGGACCGTATGGCACGCGTCAGGTCGGGGACCAGACCTGGTATATTTGGCCAGACTTTGCGGCGCGCGATGCTGAAGAGCTGCTGCCTGAGAAATTGAGCTTTGCAGATCGAGCGCGCTTGCATGCGTTGGTCGGAGACCCCGGCATTGCCCGCATTCGTGATGGGCAGGATTATCCGGGTGTTCGAACAGCGATTGCCGAAGACGGACGTTGGCTGTATTTCGTTCACGAAACGGCAGAAGATACAGAAGCGAACAATTAATGGCAGACAAAATCGGCGCCCAGGCGGGACTGAACCAGCTTTCAGGCTGGGCGGAACTGGACGGAGATCGCGATGCGATTTCCAAAACCTTCAAATTCTCGGATTTTAAAACCGCCTTCGGATTCATGACATCCTGCGCGTTGAAAGCCGAGCAAATGGATCACCATCCGGAATGGTTCAACGTTTACAATCGCGTCGAAATTATCCTCACAACCCATGATGCCGACGGCGTCACAGCGCTCGACGTCGAGCTTGCCGGGTTCATGGACGCTTTGGCAGACAAGCTGAACTAGACACTGGCCGTAACGCGCACTGAGGATGGGTCCGAGACGTTCGCTCCCGCATAGGTGCTCGCGTTTCCTCAACTTGGTGTGAACGCACTCCGCCGCGTCAGGGCTTGCGCCGTGTTCCGCGGGATGGCTAAACCACGCTTGGACATCGATTTTGGAGGGCAGCCATGGGCCGCGTATCAGGTAAAAAAGCAATCATCACCGGCGGCGCACAAGGCCTTGGCGAAGCCACCGCGTGGATGCTCGCCCGCGAAGGCGCAAAAGTTACGGTGACGGATATTAATGGCGAGGGTGCAGAGGCGGTTGCGGCAGCGATCAATGCTGAGCTTGGTGACGGAACAGCGTTTGCCTGGCAGCATGACGTCACGGACGCGGACAGATGGCAGACCGTGGTTCAGGAAGCCCATGACGCGATGAGCGGCCTCAATGTGTTGGTCAACAATGCTGGCATTGGATCGCTCGGCAGCGTTGAAGACGAAGATTATGGTGTTTTCCAGCACGTTATGAAAGTTGACGTCGATTCAATTTTCCTTGGCTGTAAGTACGCCATCCCACTGATGCGCGATCATGGCTTGGGCTCGATCATTAATATCAGCTCCATCGCAGGTATCGTCGCGAGCGGCAATTATCTGTCTTACAATACCGCGAAAGCTGCGGTGCGACATATGTCTAAGTCGATTGCGCTGCACTGCGCCAAGACCGGCGGCCAGATCCGTTCAAACTCAGTCCATCCGGTATTTATCAACACGCCGATCCTGGATCGCACCAAAGAAATGTTTGGTGAGGAAGAAGCCTTGGCGAAACTTGGTCGTCAGATCCCATTGGGCAAAGTTGGTGAGCCAGATGATATTGCTTATGCGGTACTCTATCTGGCCAGCGATGAGAGCAAGCTTGTTACGGGCGCAGAGCTGAAAGTTGATGGCGGCATCAGCGCGATGTAGGGCTTGCAATCCAGTTTTGTTCATGTAATGTTCTGGTCTCAACAAGGAGGCTGGAATGATTGGATATGTGACGCTGGGGACAGCAGATCTCGTGCGGGGCGGTGTATTCTACGACGCTATCGCAAAAGAAATGGGCGTTGGCAGAATGATGGACGAAGACACGTTCATTGCCTGGGGTGAAATGGATGGGCCCGCCGGCGTGGCGATCACCAAGCCGTTTGATGGCGGGACGCCAAGCGTCGGCAATGGCACAATGGTGGCGCTGCAAGCCAAGGATCCGGCGCAAGTCGATCGCCTTTATGCCATTGCGCTAGAGCAGGGCGGTACGTGTGAAGGTAAGCCGGGCGATCGCGGCGGCGGCTTTTACGCGGCATATTTCCGTGATCTCGACGGCAATAAACTGAACGCATTCTGTTTCGTCGCGCCCGAATAGATACGGCCTCAGGACAAAGGGCGCCTGGCCACGATCATGACGGCATAGACGCCCAGGATCGCCATGACAAAAGCTGACGAATAGAGCGGCAATGGCGCGGCGAACTGATACATCGTTGCGCCAATCAGCGGCCCGAATATGAATCCGGCAGGCGGCGCAGCGGCCAGCAAAGCTGCCGCCGAGGCTTGTTCATGACGTTCTACTGAAAGGCTGCCCAAGGCGTTCGCGGCCGGTACGGCCAGCGCGGCGCCCGTGCCGACGATCAGGAAAGCAATACAAATGGCCCAGAAGGGCATCAGCAAATTGGCGAGCACATAACCGATCGCAATCAAGAACAGACCGGTCGGCAACATGCCACGTGGGTCCGGCTTGCGCGGCTGCACATAGCCAAATTGGACCACCACCATCATCACGGCCAGACACGCAAAGGCGATCCCGGTATAGAGAACCGTCTTTTCCTCGCCGAGTGCGTATCGGTCTTCGAGGAACCAGCCCAATGTCTGCTGGATCATCCCGACGGCGACGAAATAAGTGAACAGAAACGTCAAATGCGGCATCACACGCGGATCCCGCATGGCGAGGGGTGACGGACGAGCGGCACTGGTGCGGGAGCTTCTGGTTTTGGGCAGGGCAAAGGCAATCAGCACGCCGCAGGCCAGGCACAAGACAATCGATCCCCAAAGTGGAACCAGAGCCCCAAATGGGGCGAGGACCGTCGCGCCGGCGGGGCCCAGAATTGACCCGATACTCATCGCAGCGCTCAGCATGCCAAGCCCCGCGGCCCGCGTTGCCGGCGTTGTCGCATCTGTCATTGCCGCCATGCTCGCAGGCTGCAGGCCGGGTGCCAGCAATCCAAACCAGATGCGAACAAAAACCAAAGTGAAGAACATGGTCAGCCCGGTGAGCATGCCCGCGAGCGCTGCTTCCAGTGCGAACAGGAACGCCATATTGGTAAGCCC
>CAYGUD010000106.1:0-2771 GCA_964352865.1 uncultured Hyphomonas sp. | reverse complement strand
GATGGCCTTTTTGGTTAGGGCCTTCGCCATCAGCGAAATGACCATCACGCGCTTGCGCCCATACTGGTTAGCCCAACGCCCCCATTGCGGGATCATCAAGGCATAGATCAAGGCGGACAGCGTTAGAATTCCCGCGACTTGTATTTCCGTCAAACCGGCCTTGCGGGCGAGCGGCGCAACCACCACGAAATTGATCGTCATGCCTGCGCCCATAGCGACGCTGGCCACAGCAATCATACTTTGCTGAAACGGCGTGAGGGGCCGCAGCGGTGTGTCTGCAGGAGTATTGTTGTCGGTCATGCCCAATCTCTCTTGGGATTGAGCGTTACGGGCTTTGTCGGTGGCGGCAAGGCCGACCTTGCGGAACCTTGTCTATTCGTCGCGCGGCCGGGCCAGACTTTTCAAGGCTTCGCTTTTGACGAAATCAACGGCCGGGGCGAGATCCTGAAGATTGCTTGACGCGCTGCCATTGGTGACGTGATCGAATGTGATGAGCGTGCCGTCTGTATCGGTCGGCGTCAGCGTTATCGTCCAGATGGATGTCACAGCCATGTCTTGCAGCGGGCCGAATGGCGCTGACAATCGCAATACTTTTCCAGGCTGCGCTTGTAGCACAGTGCCATGCCAGACGGACCCGTCTTCCCAGTCCTCGCGCCAGAGGCCGCCGGGCGTGGGGTCAAGGCTGAGATTATTGGAATCTCCGGAAAAAGAATGATCAGACAGCCACCACTCCGCGGGAAGGATCAACCGGTCCCAGACTTCATCGGGTGATAGCTCCGTTTCTGCTTCCAGTTTCAGTGTGAAATGATCTGGCGCAGCCGATATGACGTCCGCATGAGCGCCAATCGGTAGGGCGATGGCAACGGTCAGCGATGCAAGACTGGATTTAAAAACCATTGTCGGGTCTCCTGAGACTTCAAGCCGGTTTGAACGTTGGCAGACGATCAATCCACGGCTGCGCCTCTTCCAGCTCATAAGCAAGCGATAGCAATAGACCATCATCGCCGCGCTTGCCAGAGAACATCGACCCGATTGGCAGGCCATCAGCACTCCACTGAAGCGGCACACTCATCGACGCGGCGCCGGAGACATTCATCGGCGCCGTGAAGGCCGCGAAGTTGAGGACGTTGGCGCGGACTGTGTCATAATCACCGTCCGGGGCTTGCGAGCCGATTTTTGGCGGGACTGTTGAAACCGTCGGCATGAGCAGAAGATCAAACTCGTCGAACATTGCGTGATACTCTGCTTCGAAGCTCTGAAGGTAGGCAATGGCCTCTGGCATATCGCCTTGACGTCCGAGGAATTCAGCTGCGAGTCCGAGCGTCCATGGCTCAAGAATATCAGGGCCGATGGGTTTGCCGCTAAACTCGCTGGCTTGCTGAGCAAATCCGGCGGCACCGGCAGCCCAATAGAGCAGGAAGGCGTCGAGGAATCGCTCACCGTCAATCGGCATGGAATAGTCGATCACTTCATGCCCGAGTGCTCGGCACAGCTCAGCCGTGCGGTCCAAGCCGGCCTGTGTTTCAGCATCGAGCGTCGCGGATGTTGTTGGGGTCGGTGCGTAAGCGATTTTCAGACGGCGAGTCGACGCCACCCTGACATGACCGGTTTTCGCCAGATCACTTTCGAGGTCGGATTCTGCTGCGGCAAACAACGCTGCGCTGTCGCGGACCGTCAGGGTCACAGCGTGATTAACCGAGATATTTACGGGTCCGGAATCACGGCTCATTGGTAAGGCGCCGCGACTTGGTTTCAAACCAAACAGGCCGCAACAGGCCGCTGGGATTCTGATCGATCCACCGCCATCACTTGCATGCGCGAACGGGACCACGCGCGCTGCAACCAAAGCTGCTGCGCCGCCAGACGAGCCGCCCGGGATTCGGCTCAGATCATGCGGATTGCGCGTCGCGCCGGTCACTAGCGGTTCAGTTGACGAAATCAGGCCCATTTCCGGGCTGGTTGATTTGCCGAGACTAATCACACCCGCTTTGCGCCAGGCTTTGGCAAACGCGGCATCTTCTGGGGCAATATAGCCCCGGAAGGCGCGGGAGCCGTAAAGCGTTTGCGCGCCTTTCCAGTCAAGCAGATCCTTGATGAACGTCGGCACGCCGCCAAACGCACCGTCGGACGGCGCTGCAGCGTCCGCCAAAGCGGTGTCATAGGTTTCGGTGGCGACAGCATTGATTAGCGTGTTCGCGGATTTGGCGCGCGCGATCGCCGCCTCAGTCAAAGCCAGAGCTGTGGTTTCGCCGCTGGCGAGCTGTTCCAGTTGCGTGACCCCATCAGGGATGGCCGAGGCAGTGAATCCCGCCGTATCAGTCTCGACCGCTCGCCGCGACGTTTCGATTTCGATTTCCGGTGTTTCTTCGTCATTCCCAGCGCATGCGCCGAGTGCGCCAAAGGCTGCAATCGCGCTGCTGGTCTGTAATAGTCTGCGTCTATTGATTTGGCTCATAGTGTCCTCCGCCGATCTTTTGTCTGAAACCTCGCGCGGACTTGCCCCTCTGGCAAGGGGATCGTAGGGGTAGCCCGCGCTATCCGAGGAAAAAACCGCGATGCTTTCAGTCCTAGATTTGTTTCGTGTTGGGCTGGGCCCATCTTCGTCACACACAGTTGGACCTATGCGGATTGCAAAGCGGTTTTTGCGCGAAGCCCGCAAGTCCGGCTTTCTACGCACCGCAGAGCGGATTGAAGTTGAACTGCAAGGCTCACTCGCGCTCACAGGTGTTGGGCATGGCACGGATAAAGCCGTTATTCTCGGACTCCTGGGA
>CAYGUD010000105.1:0-7047 GCA_964352865.1 uncultured Hyphomonas sp. | reverse complement strand
GGAAGAGAAAAGCGCGGAGTTCAAGACTAAGGGGTCACAGATATATCTGGATGCGAATTAGGCTTTTGGGCAGACATGCGATCCAGCGCGGTTTTGGCTGAGCAAACGAGAATTAGGCGCTCAGGCGAGGTGAGCGGCCCGTTACATTCGTCTCAACAGTCGCCCTAGACCTTCGCTGCTCAGCGTCATAAGCTTGAGAACACGGCGCGACTGGCGATATCGAAGTGGATCACCACTGGGGAGCGTTGTTTGTAATTTATCAGAGCCGTTCGCCTGGGCCAGTCACCAAAAGGAGATGGCTATGCCTGAACTTTCGCCGCAATCAGTTGCGTTTCTACTCTTTCCAAATGTCACGCAGCTCGACCTGACCGGCCCCGCGCAAGTGCTTTCGCGGCTCGGAAACACCGAGCTTAACCTGGTCTGGAAGGACAAAGAGCCGGTGCCAACCGATGCCGGATTCCCGCTTTTGCCCACCGCGACTTTCGAGGAGATTAAGCAGGTGAACATCCTGTGTGTGCCGGGCGGGTTTGGAACGATGGATGTGATGCAGGATGAAGAGGTTCTGGACTGGCTGCGCAAAGTTGCCGCCAAAGCCGATTGGGTCACTTCGGTTTGTACGGGGTCACTAATCCTTGGTGCTGCGGGGCTTTTAAAAGGATACCGGTCTGGCTGCCATTGGGCGTCGATGGATCAGCTCGAATTCTTCGGGGCCATCCCGGTCCGTGAGCGGATCGTCGAAGACCGCAACCGATTCTCAGGCGGCGGTGTCACTTCGGGCATAGACTTCGCACTGGCCCTGGCGGCGCGCATCCGCAATGACGATTTCGCGCGATTCATTCAACTCAGCATTGAGTATGATCCGATGCCTCCCTTTGATGCTGGATCACCGAACAAGGTCTCGCCCGAGATTTTGCAGCGCTATCACAAGATGGTTGAAGCGGCGATGCCGGATCGTGAAGCAAAAGTCAAAGCGATTGCCGAAGCGCTCGGATTTTAGCCCCATTCTCTGGCGATACAGTCATTCACGCTTATTTTTCTTGGCACGCACGCGTTGAAAGACCATAATTAAATCATGTTCAAAGCCCTCGCCTTTGCCGGACTCCTATTTGTCAGCAGCCCCGATTTTGGGCCGTCGGATGAGATGTTCGAGGAGCTGCAAACCGCGCCGAGCGAAGAAGAAGCAAATGATGTCGCTCTGGATATCTGGGCCTCCTGGATGGAAAGCGGTTCAGATGCCGCAGATCTGGTGATGGAACGGGCCGTACGCGCGCAAGCTTTCGGCGATCTCGATCATGCCAGAGCCATGTATGATCGCGTGATTGCCATCCAACCTGATTATGCTGAGGCCTGGAACCGGCGAGCGACTGTGTTTCTGGCGCAAGAGAATTATAGCGAAGCCTTGCGGGACGTGAACGAGGCCTTGCGGCTTGAGCCCCGGCATTTCGGCGCCTGGGGTGGGCTCGGCGCGGTCCTTGAGGGGCTGGGCTCAAAAGATGAAGCGATCAGTGCCTATGAGAAGGCGCTCGAAATCTATCCACACTTTCCATCTGCCAAGCGCGGTATAAATCGCATTCGACGTGAACAGGAAGGCCGTCCCGTTTGAGAATGCTGACAATTTTGATCTCAATCCTGCTGCTTGGCGGCGCAAGTGCCTGCGTGCATAGCGCAGTCTATGCGGCCCGCATCAATCAGAGTCATCCGGCCATCGGATCCTTTGTCGAAGTGAATGACGCAGATGTGCATGTGCTTCGTCAAGGCGATGCTGGCCCTGTCGTCTTGATGATCCACGGCGCGTCGGCGAATGCGCGAGAGTTCGAGTGGACATTGGCCCCTAAGCTTTCCGAGACCCACCGCGTACTAATGATGGACCGCCCTGGGCATGGCCATTCCGAACGCCCGGAAAATGCGGAAGCGCTGGCGATCCAAGCTGAACAGGCGGCAGGGGTTTTGCGTCAGCTGGCACCTGGGGAGAAGGCAATTGTCGTTGGGCATAGTTTTGGCGGCGCTGTGTCATTGCGCCTGGCCCTCGATCACCCGGAGCTGGTCGACGGCCTGGTTCTGCTCGCACCGGTCAGCCACGACTGGGGGGGCGGCGGCGAGGCCTGGTATAATAAATATGCGAGCCATGACCTGTTTGGTCCTCTGTTTACGCAATTGGTCCCGATTGTTGGACCATCGCAAGTTAAGCGCGGGATCAGCAATGTCTTCTCGCCAAAGCCGGCCCCAGCTGGATATTTCGAAAATTCGGCGATTGGATTATTATTCCGTCCATCAAATTTCGCTGCGAATGCGAAAGATGTGAACGCGTTGCGCGGCGAACTTGCCGAACAACAAGATCGCTACACCGAGATTTCAGTGCCGACGGTAGTTTTTTCAGGTGCGCTGGATACCGTCATCAGTCCGCCTTTACATGTCGGCAAACTGAAACATCAGGTTGAGGATCTGGAACTGGTCAAACTGAGCGATGGCGGACATATGCCGCATCACGCCTTTGGCGATGATGTCGTGGCCACGATCCGGCGCCTAACAGCGGACCCAGCGCAGGACACTTAGGCAAGCGGTCTAGTCTCGCGACAGTCCAAGGCGGTCGTCGGCGTCGCCAGAGTCATCTGACAGATTTTCGATATACCATTCGACCGTCGATCGCAGGCCTTCTTCGAGACTGCGCTCCGGGTGCCAGTCAATCGCGCGTTCGGCGCTGGACGGGTCGACGCCATAACGCCGGTCGTGACCCTTGCGGTCAGTTACAAACTGGATTTGCTCTGAATAGCGCTCGGATTTTGGGCGCAGCTCATCAAGAAGCTCGCAAATCGTTTTGACCAGATCGAGATTTGTTCGCTCGGCCCGGGCGCCAAAAAGCAGAGTCGCGCCAGCCTTGGCGCGGGAGGCATCAATCAGGCCGCGGGCATGGTCTTCAACAAACAGCCAATCGCGGACATTCTTGCCATCGCCGTAGATCGGGATCGGTGCCCCCAGAATGGCTTTTCGGATCACAGTTGGAATGAGCTTTTCCGCGTTCTGCCAGGGGCCATAATTGTTCGAGCAATTGGTCACCAATGTCGGCAATCCATAGGTCCTATGCCACGATCGGGCGAGATGATCACTGGCGGCTTTGCTGGCCGAGTATGGTGAGGAGGGCGCATAGGCCGTGTGCTCGTCAAATACCGGATCATCTGGCCCAAGGTCGCCGAATACTTCATCCGTAGAAACATGCACGAATCGAAAGTCGGATGGCTTGTTTGCATCTTTCCACCATCCGAGCGCGGCTTCGAGCAAACTGAACGTGCCGTCGACATTGGTTGTCATAAATGCGCTGGGACCATCAATCGAACGGTCAACATGAGTCTCTGCGGCCAAGTGGATGACAGCATCCGGGCGGGCTGCTTTGAACAGCGCTGCGACGGCGGCGCGATCTGTGATGCACGCGTGGACGTTCTGCACAGATAAGCCTTCAATCGCGGCTGGATTGGCGGCATAAGTCTTCTTGTCGAGATTGAACACGTCATGGCCTGCACCAGTGAGTTGGCGCACCACGGCGGAGCCAATGAAGCCGTATCCTCCAGTTACGATATAGCGCATCAGACGTCTCGCGTTTGGCCCCTATTGAGCGCTGAATACATGCGACAGGGCGATCGCGCCAGCCGTCGCAACATTAATACTGTCAAAGCCCGTCCGCATTGGGATTCGCACCGCTTGCGCCTTGCTAATCAAGGCGTCTGGAAGCCCGGGACCTTCAGCGCCGAGCATGATGGCGAGTTTCTCAGGGGGGTGGAGGTCGTGAAGCGGCGCCGCGCCCGAATTGGGGGTCATGGCCCAGATCTGAAAACCGGCAGATTTCAGCGCGGCCAGATGCTCCTCTCCGGTCCCGCCGTGATAGAAGGGCATCCACAGACTGGCTCCGGACGAAACGCGGATCGCTTTGCGATAGAGCGGATCACAGGATCGCTCGTCGAGTAAAACCCCATCAACGCCAAACGCTGCAGCATTGCGAAACGCGGCGCCAACATTGTCGTGGTTTGAGAGCTGATTGAGGATCAGGATACGCTGCCCTGTCAGGCGTGCGGACAAACCTTCGGAAATGCCCTTACGGGCGCAGGCCAAAACCCCGCGATGGATCGGAAAACCTGCAATCTCGTCCATGAGATCCTGCGGGGCGACATAGATTGGTATATCCGTTGGCACCTTCGCCAGAATTTCTGCAAGTGGCTGTAATCGAGTCTCGCAAAGAAACAGGCTATCTAATTCAAATCGCGACTTTGAGAGCAGAATCGAGAGCGGCACTTTGCCTTCGACAATGAAGCGCCCATCCATGCTGCCGGTCAAATCGCGTTCGCGGATTCCCACAAAAGGGGCGATCCGGGAATCGCCCCTGTCCGTGATTTGAATAATATTTGGTGCAGCCACCTGGCTTAGGCACCCATAGGCAGGCCCTGATCCTTGGCCATTTTCTGCATTGCTTTTTGCAGTTTTTCAAATGCCCGCACTTCGATCTGGCGAATGCGTTCCCGGCTGACATTGTAGACTTCCGACAACTGTTCGAGCGTCTGTGGTTCGTCGGTTAGCCGGCGTTCCTGCAGAATATGCTGCTCGCGCTCAGACAGATCAGCCATCGCTGTTTGCAGCAGATCCATCCGTGCATCAAATTCTTGTGTACGGGCAAATTCGTCGGCCTGGTTCGGTTCATCGTCTTCGAGCCAATCCATCCATTCCATGTCGCCCTCTGCACCCATTGGGGCATTGAGGGAGGCATCAGATCCGCTCATCCGACCGTTCATTGAGATGACGTCTTTTTCAGGAACGTTCAGTTTCGTGGCAATATGTGTGACTTGGTCTGGTCTCAATTGCGCATTGTCCAGAGCATCAATCTCGCCTTTCATCCGGCGCAAATTGAAGAACAGTTTCTTCTGCGCGGCGGTCGTGCCGAGTTTAACCAGGCTCCATGAGCG
Source organism: uncultured Hyphomonas sp. (assembly GCA_964352865.1). Classification (GTDB taxonomy): domain Bacteria; phylum Pseudomonadota; class Alphaproteobacteria; order Caulobacterales; family Hyphomonadaceae; genus Henriciella. The sequence goes on along the minus strand of CAYGUD010000105.1, from coordinate 2,101 downwards.
CAGGATATATTCCTGGATGCTGGCGCGAATCCACCACATTGCATAAGTCGCGAGGCGGAAGCCTTTGTCCGGGTCAAATTTCTTGACCGATTGCATCAAACCGACATTGCCTTCGGAAATTACTTCCGCCATGGGAAGGCCATAGCCGCGATAGCCCATCGCAATCTTGGCCACGAGACGCAGGTGTGAGGTCACCATTTTTTCGGCAGCTTCAGTGTCTTCGTTTTCCCGCCAGTTTTTCGCCAGCATGAATTCCTCATCCTTGGCGAGCATCGGAAACTTACGGATTTCTGAGAGGTAGCGGCTAAGACCTTGTTCGGGGCTCAGCGTGAGCGCGCGGCTTGCAGTTGTATTGGCCATTTACTGGTCCTCCATTTTCCCCTTCACACGACCCTATACATTCAGGCATCGGCTCCGGTTCTATCGTTGGTGAGGGTCATAGCCCCGATCATCGGCGGCGTCTTTCCCTCTTTCGCGAATAGTCCCTATCGCGAATACGCATAGATGGGGATGACAATTGCGTTATTGAAGGCGTGAGCGGCATGATTTTTGTCGGGACAGCGCGCCGATTGGCGTTCGAAATTGCCCATTGTGCGTGTGCGACTTCAGTGCTTTTTTGCGATTCAGGCGCGCGAGTTGGGTTTTGAAAGGTTGATTGGATGCAAACTGCCCCACCAGACTGGTTAGCCAAGAATTGCCTTGATGTCGGTCTGTTTACCAACAATCTGGAGCCGATGCTGGCGTTCTGGCAAACAGAGGTCGGCCTGGCGTTTGATCATATGCTGCCAGTTGGCGGCGGTGTTCGCCAATATCGGCATGACTATGAAAGCGCTGTTTTGAAGCTAAACCATGCGCGAGATTCATTGCCGCCCGCTTCTGCAGGCGGTTATCGACGCCTGATTGTCGGCCGGGATGATGTTGCGGTTCCCAAAGATCTGACAGATCCGGATGGCAACCAGGTACAGCTTGTACCGCGCGGCACAGATGGGATTGATCACTGGTCAATCGAGGTTGCTGTGAGCAACCTGGAGCAGTTTGTCGGTCACTATCATGGCCATCTTGGCTTACCGCGAGACGCGGTTCGGCCAGATGCTGTCCGCTGCGGACGTAGCCTCATTGTTGGAGTGGTGGCGCCTGAACTTTCGGAACAGACCGGCGGCGATGAAATGCGCCGGTCAGGATTCAGATATACGACAATCCAGGTAAGCAAAGTTGACAGCGTCCATGCGACAGCAATTGCGAACGGCGCTGATCAGGGCGCGCCGCCGCAGACGCTGGGTGAAACCGCCAGGATCTCTTTCCTGAGAGATGCCTGCGGCAACTGGATGGAATTATCTCAACGGGCCTCTATCACCGGATCACTCGCTCCGGGCTGACTTGTTTGGTTCGCTAGGTAGGCTTGCGGGCTTTGAAGGCGGCCATTTGCTCAGGGGTTGCTTGGCCCTGATATTTATCTTTCCACTCCGCATACGGCATACCGTATATACGCTCACGCGCGTTGTCCTTGGTCATGTCAATGCCATTGGCCTCGGCGGCTTCCTGATACCAATCACCGAGACAGTTACGGCAGAAATCAGCAAGAATCATCAGCTCGATATTCTGAACCTCTTTGCGATTGTCGAGATGCGATAGCAAACGGCGAAAAGCTGCTGCATCCAATCTGTCTTGCTGAGCTTGAGTTAAGTCCGTCATGTCTATTCCCCTACGACGCGAACGTCGGCTTCTATTACCATTGTCATTGGTTCGCCGTCAGCGTCGAAATTCAGAGTGATGTCGACGGTTTCGCCGCCTGTGACATCTGTTCCGACATCGAACATCATCATATGATCACCGCCGCGCTTCAGTTCCAGACTTTCACCATCAGCGATATAGAACCCATCGACCTGGCGCATCTTCATCTTGCCATCGGTCATCGCCATGGTGTGCAATTCTATCGTGCCAATGCTGGTTGAGCTGGCGCTTGTCAGAGTGACATCGCCGCCATCGACGCTGACGATCACGCCGCCCATGGTCATATCGCGAGCCCCTATGGGCTCCATGATAAACGCGTCAGTATAGGATAGCACAGGACCGCTCTCACTCGCAGGCGGCGTTGGCGCAT
>CAYGUD010000104.1:5086-7047 GCA_964352865.1 uncultured Hyphomonas sp. | reverse complement strand
GACAGGCTCAGTCGACATTTGGGGGACGTACCCCGGCCTGGCGAAGGCGTTTTTCCAAGAGCGGTTGCAAATCCGGATTACTGGCCAGAATTGAGCCGGTTTCCAGCACATCGCCTTTGCCATTCAGTTCGGAGCAGACCCCGCCTGCTTCGCGGACGAGCACCATTCCGGCAGCAATATCCCAGGATTTCAAATGGCTTTCCCAGAAGCCGTCAAACCGGCCCGCGGCGACCCAGGCCAGGTCTAATGCGGCGGATCCATAGCGCCGAATGCCAGCAACGCTGCGCGTCATGACATTGATCTCATTGGCAAACCGGGCGTGATATTCTTCCGATTTGCCGATCCAGGGCGTGCCGGTGGCAATGACTGAATCTTCAAGCCTTTTCCGTTGGCTGACGCGCAGTTTGTGTTGATTGATCCATGCGCCGCGACCTGTCTCTGCCCAGAAAATCTCATTCTTGGCGACATCGTAAACAACCCCCGCAAAGAGCTTTCCTTCGCGCTCAAGCGCGATCGACACCGCATAGTGCGGCTGTCCATGCAGGAAGTTCAGCGTGCCATCGAGCGGGTCGACAATGAATCGATTGGTCTTGTCGCTGCCTTCAACAATGCCGCGTTCTTCCATCAGAAATCCATAACCAGGGCGCGCCTTGGTCAGATACTCATAGATGGTTTCTTCGGCGCGGTGATCAGCATTCGAGACGAAATCAGCAGGGCCTTTTTTGGAGACCTGGAGAAACTCAACTTCGCCGAAATCGCGGGCGAGAGAGCGCCCGGCTTTTCGAGCGGCTTCAATCAGGACGTTTCCAAGCGCGGACGGCTTTGACATGTTTTATGAACCCTTAGTCGGCGCGGCGCAGATACGTGCGGTCTTCAGTCTGGACAACAATACGCTCGCCGACTCCGATGAAAGGCGGCACCGTGACGCGTACGCCATTGTCACAAGTGGCTGGCTTGAAGCTGTTCGCCGCTGTCTGGCCTTTGACCACGGGCTCGGTTTCTTCGACGGTCAGCGTAACCTGTTGGGGCAGGGCAACACCGATCGGCGTATCGATATGGAACTCGATCTCGACAATCATGCCGTCTTGCAGGAAGTCACCATCTTCGCCGACAAAGTCTTTCTGCAGTTCGATTTGCTCGAATGTCTCCTGATCCATGAAGGCATAGGCTTCACCGGCATCATATAGGAATTGGAATTTCTTCTGCTCAAGACGCACGCGCTCAACGGTTTCATTGGCGCGGAACCGCTCATTGGCTTTTGAGCCATTGAACAGATTTCGCATCTCGACTTGATTGAAAGCGCCACCTTTTCCAGGCTTCACGTGATTGCATTTCATCGCGCGCCAGACGCTACCATTATACTCAATCACCATATTGGGCTTGATTTCGTTGCCGTTGATTTTGGCCATGTCACGTCCTTATCAGTAGAGCGCGCGGCGTAGCGGTGGCGGGCGGTTTGGTCAAGTTTTGTGGACAGGCTGACCATGATGCGGTTTTATAGGGTCAACACTCAAAAAGGAGGGGCAATCATGGGCATGCTGTCTGGGTTCCTGAGTTTCGAAAAATCTATGGGCGCAACACTGACACGGGTCTTGTTCTATCTCGGCATTATCGGGATTCTGTGGCACGCGGTGCGACGGTTCTGGTTTTGGCTGACCTATCTCGACAATGATTGGGACACGGCGCTGTGGGGCATGATCAAGACGCCAATTGGCGCGATTATCGCTTTGATGATCCTGCGTGTGGTCGCTGAATATGTGAATGCCCATTTCCGGATGGACAAATCCCTGCACGACCAGGTCACCGGACGCGCCGCACCGCCGGCTAAAGCCGACTAAATCTTTGACGTCGCCATTGCGTCTTCAATCACGCGGTTAAACATCGCGACGGCGGCGGCGGGGCCATCCTTATGATCCCATACGCCGCTTGATACGGCGAGGAAGTCTGCACCCGCAGCGATA
>CAYGUD010000104.1:0-5076 GCA_964352865.1 uncultured Hyphomonas sp. | reverse complement strand
GCATTGTCAAGCGTGATGCCGCCAATCGCGGCGCAGGGCAGCGTTAGAAACATCTGACACCAGGTCAGGACTTCGGGTTCAGCGCGGGTTGTGTCTGGTTTGGTCTCGGTCGGGTAGAAGGCGCCAAACGCGACATAGTCGGCGCCAGCTTCACCAGCGATCATCGCTTGATGGCGCGAGTTTTTGCACGTCGCGCCGATAATCATGTCTGGTCCGACCAGTTCGCGGGCTTCAGCAATATCCATATCGTCCATGCCCAGATGCACGCCGTCGACTTGGAGCGCGCGGGCGAGTTGCGGACTGTCATTGATGATCAAGGCGATGTGCTCTGCCAGGCAAATGCGCTTCACGGCTTGGGCCACTTCGCGGGTCTTGGCCGGGTCAATCGCATCGCCTTGTTTGACGCGGATTTGCAGACTGGCAATGTCGCCGCCTTGAATGGCAGCGCGGAACTGATCCACGAAAGCGGGAACGTCCTCGATTTGAGGCGGCGTGATCAGATAAAGCCGGGGGCGTTCGCGTTGGGGTTCAGACATGATGGTTTCGTTTGCGCCCAAGCAGGGGGTGTCGTCAAGATTTTGGCGCTGTTCCAAGCAGCCAATTGGTCAGCATACGCGCGCTCGGCCCCCAGATCAGGGCCGCGAACCAGGCAACTGGATAGGCGAGCGCCCAGGCGAGCAGCCACCGCTTTCCAAGTCCGCCATCAAAGCCTGTATTCACAATTGTCACGATCAGCGCCACCAGAGCGCTCATGCCGCCCGAGAGCAGCCCGGTATGAACCAGACGCCAGGTCAGAGATGTCTTTTCCATGGTGCAGTTTGCGAAGCGAAACCGCGCGCGTCAATCGACAGGCTTGTAGATCCGCTTGGTGCTGGCCGGGAAATTGTCCAAAGCGGCCCCGGTTCGGGTCGGGCGCGGGAATAGCGAACCGCCGCAATTCGGGCAGGTGCCTTTGAAGCTCTTATTATTGCAGTCTTCGCAGAAAGTGCATTCAAATGAGCAGATCAGCGCGCCGTTCTGATCGGCGGGAAGATCTTTGTCGCAGCGTTCGCAACCAGGGCGCATGTCTAAAGCCATGAGCTTGCTGTGCCACGAAACGAGGAAAACCACCAGATATGAAAAAGGCGGCCATTATGGCCGCCTCATTCGAGCTTGAATTGTGTTAGGCCTAGCCAGCGCAGGAGGCATCAAAGATGCTATCAATTGTGCCTGCAAGTTGGGCGTCAAAGTCAGCATCTGTCTGGTTCGCGGAAAGACCTTCGGTCAGCGCGCGTGAGAAGCTGGCAATCATCCCGGTGTTCTGACACAGGCGGTGATTGGCTTCTTCGCGGCTATAACCACCGGACAAAGCGACGACGCGCATGACACGCGGATGCTCAACCAGAGACTGATACTGATTGGCCTTTTCTGGCAGAGACAGTTTCAGCATCACTTGCTGATCGGCTGCAACCATATCGAGCTGTTTGGTAAGCTCAGCCAGCAGGATATCTTCGGCTTCGGCTTTATCAGAAATTGTGATCGTCACTTCCGGCTCGATGATTGGCATCAGGCCGTGGCTGAGGATTTGTTTGCCGACTTCGAATTGCTGCGCGACATTGGCAGCAATACCTTCAGCATTGGCGGCGTGGATCACAGACCGCATCTTGGTTCCGAAAATGCCTTTTTCGACGGCGCGTGAAAGCAGCGCGTCGAGGTCTGGCATCGGGTTCATCAACTGAACGCCATTGGCTTCCGGCGCGAGGCCCTTGTCGACTTTCAGGAACGGCACCACCCCGCGCTGTTCCCAAAGATATGTTGCTGTTGGCACGCCATCGATTTCGCCGTCCATTGTGCGCTCAAACAAGATCGCACCCATGACTTTGTCGCCCGTGAAGGCGGGTGACTTGACGATACGCGCGCGCATGTCGTGGATCAGGCCGAACATTTCGTCTTCGCTTGACCAGGCATCATCGTCGATGCCGTAAAGTTTTAGCGCTTTAGGTGTCGAGCCCCCCGACTGATCCAAAGCTGCAACGAAACCGGCTTTCTGTGCGGCCTGTTGCGTCATATTCTGATTTGCCATCTTAAAGGTCCCTCTCAAGATAGAAAAAGGGCTGAAAGCGTTTTGCCGTCAGCCCACTGGTTATTGTTGAAATTGTAACTGACATCGCTGTCTTTTGGGTCGCTTCGGCTGCCGCGGTATTTTCTGACCAACGGAAGGAGAAGAGATGAGTCATTTACTGGCCTTTGAGCGCCTCGACCCCGGGAAGGGGCTTGCCCTCCATCCATTCAAGAAATGCGCCACCCGCCGTCGAGATATGCGTAAAGTCCTGTGCCGCGTTGGCATGGTTCAGCGCCGCAACTGTGTCGCCGCCGCCCGCAACGGCGATCAGAGCGCCTGATTTGCAGCGTGTTCCAGCAGCTTGCGCCGCCTGCACTGTTGCGGTGTCAAACGGCGTAAGTTCGAAGGCCCCGAGCGGACCATTCCAGACCAGAGTTTTAGACGCCTCCAGCGCAGATGCCAGATTCGCAACGGTTTGTGGTCCGGCATCGAGGATCATTTCGTCATCTGCGACGTCATCGAGGCCGCATGTGCGATGCGCGGCATTGGCAGCAAAGTCTTTCGCGACGACCACATCTGTGGGCAGCAGGATTTCGCAGCCGGCTGCTTTCGCATTGGCTTCGATTTGTTTTGCTGTGTCGGTCAGATCATGTTCGCAAAGCGATTTGCCGACACTGTACCCACGGGCCGCGAGGAAGGTGTTGGCCATGCCGCCACCAATTGCCAGCGCGTCGACTTTCGAAACCAGGTTCTTCAGCAAATCGATTTTCGAGCTGACTTTGGCACCGCCGACAACGGCGAGGACTGGCTTTTGCGGTGTGCCCAGAGCGGCGTCCAGAGCTTTGAGCTCCGCTTCCATGAGCAGGCCCGCACAAGCTGGCAGCAAGCGCGCGACGCCTTCTGTCGAGGCATGCGCGCGGTGCGCCGCAGAGAAGGCATCATTGCAGTAGACATCGCCCAGAGAGGCGAGAAAGCCCGCCATGCGCGGGTCATTGGATTCTTCCATGGCGCTGAACCGGGTATTCTCGACCAGGATCACCGCACCGTCTGGCGCGGCATCAATCGCCCCGCGGTCCGGGCGTTCGACAAAAGTTACGGGCCTGCCCAACGCCTTTTCAAGCGCTGGAACAGTGATCCGCAAAGACATGTCAGGATTGGGTTGTCCTTTCGGACGTCCGAAATGGGCGAGCAGAACCGGCTTGCCGCCCTTTTCGAGAATTTTCAGGATCGTTGGCGCGACTTTGTCGATCCGGGTTGCATCCGTGACCTGGCCGTTTTCGACCGGGACATTGATATCGATCCGGGTGATGACGACCTTTCCGGCAAGGTCGAGATCGTCGAGTGTTTTAAAGTCGGCCATGTTGGTTCTGGTCCGCTAGAGGAATTTCGCCATGTGCAGAGCCGTGTCGCTCATGCGTGTCGCGAAGCCCCACTCATTGTCATACCAGCTGAGAACCCGAACCAGTGTACCCTCAGTCACATTCGTGCCGTCGGCGGCGAATGTTGAGCTGTGGGGATCGTGATTGAAATCAGCCGAAACCAGCGGCGCGGTGGAGTATCCGAGAACGCCTTTCATTGGGCCTTCTGCGGCGGCCTTGATGGCACCATTGATTTCTTCGACAGTGGTTTCACGGCCGGCGTCGAACACCAGATCAATCATCGAAACGTTCGGTGTCGGGACGCGAACAGCAGACCCGTTCAACTTGCCAGCCAGTTCTGGAAGGACCAGGCCAACCGCTTTTGCAGCGCCAGTCGAGGTCGGGATCATAGAACTTGCGGCCGCGCGGGCACGGTACAGATCTGAATGCATGCGGTCGAGTGTTGGCTGGTCGCCTGTATAGGCGTGAACCGTGGTCATGTAACCGCGCTCAATACCGACTGTGTCGTTGAGAACTTTCGCAACCGGTGACAGGCAATTGGTTGTGCATGACGCGTTAGAGACGACGAGATCGTCAGCGCTAAGCGTCTCATGGTTCACACCATAGACAATCGTCTTGTCGGCGCCGCCAGCAGGCGCAGAAACCAGAACGCGCTTGGCCCCGGCCTCCAGATGCGCTGCGGCTTTTTCTTTCGAGGCAAAGATGCCGGTACACTCAAACGCAATGTCGATGCCCATTTCGCCATGCGGAAGCTCAGCCGGATTGCGGATGGCGGTACATTTGAAAGCGCGATTGCCAACCCGGATCATGTCGCCGTCGACGCTGACCTCCTGGTTGAGCTTGCCATGCACTGTATCATACTGAAGCAAGTGAGCATTGGTTTCGACCGGGCCCAGATCATTGATTGCAACGACTTCGATGTCTTTGCGGTCATGTTCAATAATCGAGCGAAGGACCAAACGACCGATACGGCCAAAGCCATTAATTGCAACGCGAACAGTCATGGAGAACCTCTTTTGCCAATAAGCTGAATTTGTCGGCTCTTTAGACGCAAGATTGAGGCCAGTCCAGCGCCGTGTAGGCGCGCATCGCATCTGATTACGCTGTCAGTTAAGGCGCTCTACACGTTAGAGGAGATTTCCTCTTCTATTGGGTCTCAAAAAGAGAGAATCCTTTCCCTGAGACGAGACGCAGGATGGCATAAAGCAACAAGCCGACAGGGCCGAAGAGGTAGGAGCCGAGAATGCAAGGCACGGTTTTCCAATGCGCGATGCCTTGTCTTTGCGCATCCCTCGCGATCCAAGCGCCGACAAACAGATCGAAGACCAAATAATGGCTCCAGCCGACGAGTATGCCGTTTGGATGGTCAAACAGCGCCTGCACACCCGAAAATGAAAAGCCTGCATCAGGATGTGAAAGGCCAAACCCCATCGCTGCAATCAGCAACACGGCGTAAATCGAACCGACCAGGATGGGATAGAGCATGGAGTGAACCGCGCGGCGTGTAATCGTGGCCCGGGGCAAGAAGATCAGCAGCGCCCAAGCTGGCATAACCAGCAGATTGATCAGCGAGTATCCGGTATCCCAACTCATGGCGCTAGTCCTTCTTACGTTCTTCTTCGGGTTGGTTCATCCAATCGGTGAACTGCTCCCAGT
>CAYGUD010000103.1:0-7077 GCA_964352865.1 uncultured Hyphomonas sp. | reverse complement strand
GATCTATGGCGTTTCAGCCGCCACTTCGACCGTTTGCGCCCGATCGCCGAACGCTTCGAAGAGAAACGCTTCGGTACCGGTCAGCCAGGCCTGTCCGCCAATCTCGAGAAGTTCGTCAAACAGTGCAGCGCGGCGATCACGGTCAAGGTGGGCAGCGGCTTCGTCAAGCAGGATTAGCGGGCTCGGGCCATCACCGTCCTCGCTAAGCGCGTGCGCGCTGGCCAGGATCAAGCCAATTAACAAAGCCTTTTGCTGACCGGTTGACGCATCGCCAGCCGCCGCGCCAGTTGGGCGGTGGATGACCGAGAGGTCGGTTCGGTGCGGCCCTGACAGGGTGCGACCCGCAGCTTGATCTCGGTATCTGCCTTTGGCCAGCTGTTCAGCAATCAGGTCCTGAATATCAAACAGTCCGGCGCCGTCAGCCGCGGCTTGTTCAGCAGCGCCTTCAAAGGCCAGGTCACCTTTAGGGAAGTATCCTTCTGGCCTCGCATCTATCGCCGTTTGCAGCGCAACCAGAATGCGGGCGCGATTGCTGGCAATCAAGGCGCCGGCCTCGGCCATCCGTCCTTCAATTGCATCCGCCCAGGCCGGATCGACGCGGCCGCGTTCGAGCAAGGCATTGCGCTCCCGCATGGCCTTTTCATAGCGGCTTGAGACGCTGCCATGGCTTGGTATATGCGCCATCACCTGACGGTCAAAGAAGCGTCGCCGTTCGCTCGCGCCGCCGCGAAACACGCTGTGCTTGGCCGGGGTCAGCCATACTATCGGGATCTGTTCAGGATGGTGGGTGGCGGTTGCTGGTGCGGCGTCGTGACGAATGATGCGCTTATGACCTGTGCCATTGGAGTCGAGGCCGACGCCAATCTTGCGGTCATCATCCAGAGTGGCCGAAACCGTCCATCCTGCCTCGGCATCGTGGCGCGACATGTCAGGAAGCGCCGCTGCGCGTAAGCCGCGGCCTGGCCCGAGCTGACTGATGGCTTCAAGAATATTTGTCTTGCCGGCGCCATTTGCGCCCCACAGGCAGACCGGTCGCGTATCAAGCTTCAAATCAAGGCTGGCATGATTACGAAAATCGGTCAGGCGAAGGCGAGTGAGGGCGGTCATCGACGTCTGGTTAAACGCTCCAGGCCAGATCCACCGCTTGTTCAGACAGCGTCCAGAGTTTTGCTGCGGCGGCCTGATCCCGCGCCGCGCCGATCATATTGCAAGTACCAACTGCGCCGCGTAACTCGCCAAACTGCCGAGGGCCGTAATACGCGCCGCCTTCTGCCTCCGGATCAGTCGCGCTGAGCAGAATGGGCCAGCCGCCGCGATCTGCAGATTGCGCGACCAGAAAATTCGCCGGCGCCATCATCAAAGTCATCAAGCGGCTAGGGCCCGTCGATTGTAAATTCGTGGCCGAATAACCGGGATGACAGACAAACGCTCGCGCGGTCTTTCCTGATGCTTCAAGGCGTCGGTTCAGCTCAACCGCAAACATCGCATTTGCGAGTTTGCTCTGGCTATAGGCCAGAGTGGTTTGGTAGCCACTTTGCCAGTTTGGATCTTTGAAGCGTATACGCCGTAACCCGAACTTGTGCGCCAGGCTGGAGACACTGACAAACCGGCCATCACTGTCAAGGACGCGATCCTTGAGGAGCCCCGTAAGCAGGAAATGTCCGAGATGATTGACCCCGAACTGCATCTCAAAGCCATCGTCGGTGAGCTGGCGGCCTGGGGGAAACATGATCCCGGCATTGTTGATCAAAGCGTCAATTTTCGGCGTATCTTTGAGAACCCGCGAGGCTGCTGCCCGCACGGAGTTCAAATTTGCCAGATCCATCTGGACAATACCGACCGAATTATTTCCGGTGGCCAGTTGCTTGAGCTTTTCGGCGGCCGCCGTGGCCTTTTCGAGATTGCGGCAAAGCATGACCAGATTGGCATTGGCTTGCACCAGGCGTTTGCTCGCTTCAAAGCCGATCCCACTATTGGCACCCGTAATAACGAACGTCTTGCCGGATTGATCGGAAAGGCGTTGCGGGCTCCAGTTTCTTATCGTCATAGTGGTCTTTAGACCCTGAGTGGCATCAGCACATATTGCGCGCTCTCATCTCCGGGATCAAGCACAAGTGCCGGGCTCGCCGGATCGTTGAACAGGAAGCGCGCATCTTCGGCTTCGATTTGTGAAGCGACGTCGAGCAGATATTTGGCGTTGAAGCCGATATCCATGCTGTCATCCTGATAATCGCATTCGATTTCTTCGTGACCCTGACCGGTTTCAGCGCTGTTCACAGCGAGCGTCAGTTTGCCCTCGGAAATCGAAAGTTTCACAGATCGTGAGCGCTCTGCGGAAACGGTTGCGACGCGATCAACGGCGGCTTCGAACAGCTTGTTGTCGATGACCATTGCTTTGGTATTCCCTTTCGGGATCACGCGCGCATAGTCCGGGAAGGAGCCATCTATCAATTTCGACGTCAGCTGCGCGCGGCCAGACTTGAATACGATTTTGGTATCTGAAACTGAAACCGAAACATCGCCATCATCACTATCGATCAGGCGGCGCACTTCGCCCACTGCTTTGCGCGGAACGATAACGCCTTCGAGGGTTTCTGCACCTTTTGGTGCATCCGTTTCAGACAAAGCCAGACGATGACCATCTGTGGCCACTGTGCGGAGTTTTTTTCCGGCATCTGTATCGGCTGTGTGCAGATAGACACCATTGAGATAATAGCGCGTCTCTTCTGTCGAGATGGCAAACCTCGTCTTGTCGATCAAACGGCGCAAGTCGGCTGCGGCCATTTCAAATTCGGTTGCGTCTTGGTCTGGCACCATGGTTTGAAAATCGCCAGCGGGCAGGGTCGGCAGGGAAAATTTCGAGCGTCCAGACCGGATCGCGAGTTGACGATTCTCAGGGTTAAGCTCCAGCTCAATATCCGCGCCGGCTGGCAGTTTGCGCACAACATCGAACAGCGTTCCGGCGGGTGCTGTGACGGCGCCTTCCTGATCAATCTTGGCGTCGGAATGGTCGACCGCCTCGATATCCAGATCAGTCGCCGTGAAGCGGACAGCACCATCTTTGGCGTCAATCAGAATGTTGGACAGAATCGGAATCGTGTTGCGACGTTCCACGACATTCTGGACATGTCCAAGCGCATTCAATAGCGCGCCACGTTCAATTGTCAGTTTCATCTCATCATCCCTTTGCCGGTTATCCGGTCTAAGCCCACTTCTAGTCCATCATTTACGAATCGGCCCGCTCCATTTCGGGAGCGGGCCGCTAAAGTCACGAATTCCGTGTGAAATGCAAGTCTTTGTCAGCCTTGTGCTGTGGATCAGTCCTGATCGTGGCCAGCCAGCCGGTCGAACACCGCATTCTTCACGCGATCAATCTCGTCGCAAATGTCGCGATCACCTTTATCCAGGGCTTTCTTGATCTTGCGATAAGCGTGCAGAACCGTCGTGTGATCCTTCTTTTTATAGGCTGAAGCAATTTGTGGGAAGGACTTGTCCGTCATTACGCGGGACAGGTACATCGCAACTTGCCGAGGATGGCAGATCGTTCGCACTTTGCTGGCGCTCTCAATGTCAGTCTTGGAGATCCGGTAGACGTCCATACAGGTCCGTTTGATATCATCCAGCGATGGTGTCCGCGGTTCACCGGCGATGCGGCGAATAACCGTTTCCAGCATTTCCGGACTTGGCGCCAGTTCGCCATAGCCAGTTTCCAGTTGCAGGCTCCACAACACGCCGCACAGTTCACGACCGGCGCCGCGCACGGTGGCAACGATCCGGTCAATCATCGCGTCGGTCAGCGCAAAGTTCGGCGTATCTTTGGCAATCAAAGCAACATGGCGACTGATAATCGCTTTGCGCATTTCATTGTCCGGCATCGCCACTTCAACTGAGGCCGCGCCTTTGATTTCGCCGACCAGTTCTTTTGACAGACCAATCATGTCACCGGGCGCAGCGTCCGCTGTGATGATCACATGCCCGCCCATTGAGGTCACAGATCGCAGCGCGCCAAAGAAGGCTTTGTCAGTTTTCGCTTTGCCTGCAATCCAGTGCAAATCGTCGATCATTAGCAGATCGTTCTTTTTGACATAGTCCTGTAAGACGCTGGTATCGCCGGCCCGCGAGTCGCTGACGAAGCGAGTCATGAACTCTTCCGCCGAAATATAAGCCAGACGGCGTTTATCATTGCGGATTGCGGCATCTGCTTCAATGGCTTTGAGGATATGCGTTTTGCCCGTCCCAGGTTGTCCGTAAATGACAATCACGCCAGCCGGAATCGGCGCGCCGCTGGCAACGCGCTTGCCAAGACCGACAGCCCTGGCATTCGACGGGCCGGTAACCAGAGTCGAGAAGGTCATCGTGTGATCGAGGTCGAGGGCGGCATAGTCCGGCTCGTCTGCGAGACGTGCGGCTTCCGTACCTTTTTGCTCACGCAGCCATGGATCGCCGACCATTTCGCGAACATCTGTGGGTACGTGGTTCCAAAGTTCAAACTTCAGACGCCGTTTCTTGGGGTCGAGTTTTTGCCACGCTTGTTGCAGCGGGCGAGAAAAGTCTGTTGTCACTCGGTCCAGCGTCAATTGATCTGGTGCCGCGATGACGATTGAATTGTTGATTTCAGCGACAAACCGGATGGCGGTCAGCCACTGTTGTGAGTTATCGGGTTTTGCTTCGGCTTCCACCGCGCCGACAGATTGCGCCCAAAGCGACTTCGCACCTTGCTGATCACCAGCTCGTGCGCCGTCGGTTGAAGCTTTCTGCCCATCAACCCCATACGTCAGCCCCATAAGATGTTCCTTTCTTATCCCTAAGCATGTTCATCTTGGCGACCGATCGGAAAACAACACGCCCCCTGATTTAGACCTTGGCTGGTCTATCCCATATTACGCTGTACACAGAGGACATTCCGTCGATGGATATAGTTAATCAGGAACAGATTTTGGTTGCAACTGAAGAAACCCGACATGCCGTGCCAAAGGGCCTGTTGACTCTGTAAAAGCCCTTGAAGAATCACGTAAAAATATTCCAAAAAAGTTGCACTTGACAGGTTTGAACCCCTAGCCGTCACAGGGTATTCAAGCTTTGTTCTGTCAACGCCAAAATCGTCTTTTCCCTGTGGAATTTCGGGCATTGAGACACCTGGTAGGTTTTGCTGCAACAAGATACAAAAAGCCCGCATGGCGAGGCCAGCGGGCTATGCAAAACTGTCAGTATCCGGACAGCTATTGGGCGACTTAAGCCATCGCCTTTACGCGTGATGACAGGCGCGAAATTTTGCGAGAAGAGGTGTTCTTGTGAACGACACCCTTGCCCGCTGCACGCATGATTTCGGGTTGCGCTGCTTTGAGGGCATCAGCCGCGGCAGACTTATCACCGGCCTCGATCGCTTCCTCGACTTTGCGCACGTAGCTGCGCATGCGAGACCGGCGGGCCTTATTGACTTCGGTGCGGGTCGCAATCTTGCGCACCATCTTTTTGGCTGATTTCGTATTCGCCATCTAAAACTCCTTTGGTCGCCCTATCTGGCGAAGAGGCGCTAAGTACAGAAAGCACCCTCGTGCGTCAACCGTTGCATGCTTTGGCACGTGAAGAATCTACTGACTCTTTTGCCGCGTACGGTCTGAGCGCTGGCTTATTGGTTTTTGAAATGCGCTTGGCGCTTTTCGACAAACGCTTCCATACCTTCTTTTTGATCTTCTGTCGCGAACAAAGAATGGAACAGACGCCGTTCGAACATGATCCCCTGACTGAGCGGGGTTTCGTAGGCAGTATTGACCATTTCCTTGGTCAGCATGGCGGCGGCCCGCGGCATGGAGGCAATCTTCTTGGCGACAGCTTTGGCTTCATCGACCAGGTCATCAGTGGGGACAATCCGTGAGACCAGGCCGCAACGTTCGGCTTCTTTAGCGTCCATCATACGGCCCGTGAGGCACATTTCCATGGCTTTCGACTTGCCGGCAAATCGCGTCAGTCGCTGCGTACCGCCAGCACCGGGCGAAACGCCAATGGTGATTTCCGGCTGGCCAAACTTGGCTTTCTCACCGGCCAGAATGAAGTCACACATCATTGCGAGCTCACAACCGCCGCCCAGAGCATAGCCGTTTACGGCTGCGATGAGTGGTTTGCGGGTTCGAGAGGCGCGCTCCCAGTTGCGGGTGATGAAGTCATTATAATAGGCTTCCATGTAAGACTGGTCGCGCATCTCTTTGATATCTGCGCCCGCTGCGAAGGCCTTTTTCGACCCCGTGATCACAATGCAACCAATATCCGGGTCATCGTCGAACCGATCCAGCGCCGCCGTCAATTCATCCATCAACTGATTATTGAACGCGTTCAGCGCATCAGGTCGGTTTAGAGTGATGACGGCAACAGCGCCATCGACCTCTGTTAAGAGTGTTTCATAGGCCATGGAATTCCCAGCTATCCTTATCTTGCCCGAATTGAGCCGTCTGGAGCGGCATCTAATTCCCACGGAGCTGTAGAATATATTGGCACACGCGTCGATAGCGATCCTCAGGTCCGGTCTTTCAGCTTGTAGATCAGATCGAGCGCCTCGCGAGGAGTCAGACTGTCCGGGTCGAGATTTTCAAGCAGTTCAACTGCCGGGTGGGCGTCGACGAGGGGCTCTGCTTCTTCCGCCTCTGTCATCGCTGCAAAAAGTGGCAACGTGTCGACCGCATCAGGGGCGGCTTCCAGCTTTTTCAAAACTTGCTCCGCCCGTTTCACGGCGCGTGCGGGGAGTCCAGCCAGACGTGCCACTTGCACGCCATAAGACCGATCGGCCGGGCCTGGTTGAACATCATGCAGGAAGACCAGCTCATGTTTCCATTCCTTGGCGCGCAGAGAAAGGTTGGTCGCCGAGGGAAGATCCTCGGCGAGGCCGGTCAGCTCATGATAATGTGTGGCGAACAAAGCGCGGCACTTATTGGTATTGTGCAAATGTTCGACCGCTGCCCAAGCAATCGCCAAACCGTCATAAGTCGAGGTGCCGCGCCCGACTTCGTCGAGGATAACAAATGAATTGGCTGTGGCTTGGGTGAGGATCGCTGCTGTCTCGACCATTTCGACCATGAACGTTGA
>CAYGUD010000102.1:0-7158 GCA_964352865.1 uncultured Hyphomonas sp. | reverse complement strand
TCTAGCGGGCTCGGGCTGGCGGCGGTTGCAGAAAATGATGGCGCGATGGAGCGCGATTATGAAAGCCGTTCAGTTCGCCGCCTCGAAGACCGCCCGTCGGCTGTTGAAATCGGCACCATTGCCGGTGAACGCGCCGTCGCCCGGCTCGCACCGCGCAAGATCAAAACGCAAACCGGTGCGGTGATTTATGATCGTCGGCTCTCTGCCGGCCTGATCGGCGCATTCTTGTCAGCGATTAGCGGACCGAGCGTGGCACGCGGTGTTTCGTTCCTGAAGGACCAGCTCGGTGAGCAAGTCTTTGCTGAGGGCGTAAATCTGGTCGAAGACCCGTTCCGCGCGCGAGGCATGGGGAGCCGGGTTCATGACGGGGAAGGGCGCGCTGTGTCGCGCAAAAACTTGATTGAAAACGGCGTGTTGACCCGCTGGTTGCTCAATGGTGCGTCGGCGAAACAGCTCGGCATGGAACCCAATGGGCAAGCCAGCGGCGGGTTCGGTTCACCGCCGGGTGTTGGGGTCTCGAATGCCTATCTCGAAGCCGGTCATCAGACGCCGGCAGAATTGATGGCTGCCGTCGGCAAGGGCCTCTTGGTCGCTGATATGTTTGGACCATCGATCAATCCGAACACGGGCGATTATTCTGTCGGGGTTGCCGGGTTCTGGTTTGAGAATGGCGAAGTGCAATATCCCGTTTCAGAAGTGACCATTGCCGGGGATCTGCCGGGCATGTTCAAGCGGCTGGTGCCGGCCTCTGATCTGGAGTTTCGTGGTTCTCGTGATGCCCCTTCGATCCTGATTGAGGATATGTCGATTGCCGGCGAATGAGCTCGATCGCGAAGACCTGGATATACTCAAACGCGTTGCGCGCGAAGCAGGCGAGCTGGCGCTGGACTATTTTGAACGCTCCGATGTGCGGTTTTGGGATAAGTCCAAAGGGCATCCTGTCACTGAAGCAGATCTGGCCGTAAACAATCTGATCCAGAAGCGCCTTATGGCGGCGCGCCCTGATTATGGCTGGTTGTCCGAAGAAACGGCGCTGAGCGAAGATACGCGAACCGCCAAACGCGTTTGGATTGTCGACCCGATTGATGGCACGCGTGCTTTTATGCGCCAGGAACCATATTGGTGTATCGGGCTCGGCGTGCTCGAAGCGGGTCGGCCGCGGGCGGCCGTGATCAACGCGCCCGTGATGGGCGAGACCTATCATGCATCTGTCGGCGGCGGGGCATTTCTCAATCGCGACCAGATCAGCGTGACTGACTGCTGCGCCGAAGAAGGCTGCCGTTTGATTACCAATGAAGGCATGCTTACCCATCCCGCCTGGCCGATCCCGTGGCCGGAAGTTGAACTCGCCAAGCCAAAGCCGAATGCGACGCTATTGCGGATGTGTTGGGTAGCTGCCGGGAAGTTCGACGCGGTCCTGACCCTGTGGCGCAAATCGGACTGGGATCTGGCCGCTGGAACCCTGATCGTCGAAGAAGCGGGCGGCGTTGCGACCACACATCTGGGCGAGCCATATGTGTTTAATCGCGGGGAACCTGCACAAAGAAGCTTGTTGGCGGCTGGAAAGGCATTGCATTCCCTGTTATCAGCCCGAGTCAAAGGCGTCAGATTGCCAGATCCGAACTGGACCGTGCGCCCCTATGAACGAACACAGACGACGGAGCGCCAAGCCATGGGCGAGACTGACACAAAACAACTGCTACACATCGTCATTGGCGGCGAGCTGAAAGATGTCACAGAAGTTGAATTCGAAGATCTATCGAAAATCGACTTTGTCGGAGCGTATTCCAATTACAAAGACGCTTATGATGCCTGGAAAGGCGCCGCGCACCGCACAGTAGACAATGCTGAAATTCGCTATTTCATCTTGCATGCGCACAAATTGCTGGACCCAGAAACGGGTGATCACCATCACGTCTAAGTCTGCGGACACACCTAAAAAGTCGAACAGTCTGTTCAGACTGTTCAAGGCGTACTTTCGCCCGCATCTGTCATGGTTCATTGGCGGCACAGTCTTCGCTGTGCTGACCGCGCTGTTTGCGAATTCCTATGCCGCCATTTTGGCGTTTGTCGGCAATGGCATTCAGGGCGCGATTGAGTCGTCGAATGGCGACGCCTCATGGGTATGGTGGGCGGCTGGCGGGATCGTGGTGCTGGCGACAGGCCGGGCGGTGTCACTGTATTTGATGACGATCCTGAACAATACTGGCGTACAGCGGGCACTCGTCGACATTCAACAAGTTCAGTTTGACGATCTCATAGATGGCGATTTCGCGCGCTTGAGCGGTGACGCGTCTGGCGGGTTCGTGTCGCGATTCATCAATGACGTGAATTCAGTGCGAGATGCGGGCCTACGCTTTGCGAATAATTTCACCAAAAGCGTTGTCACTGTGCTCGGGGCGTTCGGGATCATGCTGTATCTCGACTGGCAACTGACACTGATCCTTCTGGTGGTCTATCCGATTGCCTTCTGGCCCGTGATCGCGCTGGGGGATCGCGTGCGCAAACGGGCGAAACGGGCGCAGAGACAGGTTGGCGATGTCACGGCGCTGCTCTCTGAAGGCTTCCAATCGCACCGGATCATCAAAGCCTATGGTTTGGAAACCTATCAGAAAGACCGCGCCAAGCTGGGCTTTGTGGAGCGCTCTCGTCTGTTTCTCAAAGTACTGACTGACAAAGCCGCTGTTGACCCCATTCTGGAAGTTACGGGCGGGGTTGCGCTTGCGGGAATACTTGGTTTCTCCGCCTGGCGGATCGCCAGCGGTGATAGTTCGCTTGGGGCCTTGCTCGGAATTATCGGGGCGATCGGCATCGCTGCACCGGAACTGCGCGCGCTGGGAACCCTCAACGCTGTCGCGCAAGAGGGCGGGGCGGCTGCGGACCGGGTCTTCGAAGTTGTTGATCAGTTGCCGCAGGTCGCAGACAAGCGCGATGCAATCACGCTTTCGGCAGTTAAAGGCCAGATCGCGTTTCAGGACGTGACATTTAGGTACCCAGACGGGACTCAAGCGTTGAATGGCCTCACTTTCAATATTGAGGCCGGTGAAACCGTCGCCTTTGTCGGGCCAAGCGGCGCGGGCAAATCGACCATCTTCAATCTGATTATGCGGCTTTACGATATTGACGGCGGTCATGTCACGCTGGACGGCAAGGATGTGCGCGATCTGAAGGCGGGTGCGCTGCGCCATGCGACGGCAATTGTCTCGCAGGATACGGCTCTGTTTGATGATACGATTGCAGCAAATATCGCGCTCGGGCGTCTTGGCAGTGAAGCGTCTGAAATAGAAGCCGCTGCCAAGGCCGCAAATGCCGACACGTTTATCCGCGAGCTTCCAGGCGGCTATGACGCTGCTGTCGGCGAAATGGGGCGCAACCTGTCCGGCGGTCAGCGTCAGCGAGTCGCTTTAGCACGCGCCATCCTGAGAGATGCTCCGATCCTGTTGCTCGATGAGGCAACCTCGGCGCTGGATGCCGAAAGCGAAGCGAAAGTTCAGGCCGCACTGGCTGAGTTTGCCAAAGACCGGACAACACTGATCATTGCACATCGGCTTTCAACGGTTCGCGCCGCAGATCGGATCATTGTGCTTGATGCCGGACGTGTCGTCGAAAGCGGGTCGCATGACCCCCTGATGGCCCTGGGCGGGGTCTATAAGCGCCTGGTGGAAGCTCAGCTCGGCTAAACCTGGGCGCCGGCTGCGGCGTGTTCTGCAGGATTGTGTTCAGCGGCGGATTTCAGGAATCGCGCAATCTTCTCAGAGCTTTCTGCGCCTTGTACGGCGATCTGGCGATGTGCGATAAAAGTGGGCACGCCTGATATCCCCATTTGTCGAAACATTTGTTGTTCCTGGCGGGTATTCTCTACATCGGCATCACCTGCCAGCAGATCAGAGACCAGGTTTGAGTCGAGACCGATTTTGGACGCGATGGTCACCAGAACCTCATGGTCGCCAATATCCTGGCCATTGGCGAAATAGGCTTCGAACAAAGCTTCCTTCGCTGCCAGGCCGAGATTCTGGCCCTGGGCCCAGCGCACCAGACGATGCGCGTTAAAGCTGCTTGGACGGCGGGTAATGCGATCAAAAGCAAATGGGATGCCTTCATCCGCACCATATCGAATAAGTGTGTCGCGCATCTGGTTCGCGCGATCTTTGCTCTGATCGGATCCAAAGCGTTGTTTCATATACTCTTTATAGTCGGCGCCGCCAGCTGGAACGGACGGATCGAGTTCGAATGGGCGGAATAAGAGTTCGACCTCGAGTTCTGGCACCAGGGCCAAGGCACCTTGGAACCGCCGCAACCCAACCCAACACCAGGGGCAGACCAGATCTGATACCATTTCAATTTGAAGGGTCATTATGAAGGTCCTTGTGCGGCATTGGCTTTGAGGTGCGCAAGATCAACAATAGCGAGCGTTTTGCGGTGCGTCGCGTCCAAATGCACAGGCGGGGCAACGCCCATCTGACGCGCTTCTTCCCATCGCGCCGCGCACAAGCACCATTTATCGCCGGGCTTGAGACCGGGAAACTGAAATTCCGGGCGCGGCGTGATCAAATCATTGCCGCGATTGAAGCTATATTGCAGGAATTCGGCGGTCAGACTGACGCATACAGTGTGTACGCCGTGATCCATTGGCCCGGTATTACAGCAACCGTCGCGGAAAAATCCGGTCAGCGGATCGGTGCTGCAAGGGGCGAGGTCTTCGCCCAGGACATTGCGGGCTTTAGTTTCTGTCTGGCTCATGCTGGCGCTTCTGGTTTATTCGCAGCCGATTTCAAAACACCCCAATAGCCGTGCTGAACTTCCATCTGGGCAGTGATGCCTTTTGATTCAAGCAGCGCGTGCGATTCGGCGAGGCGATAGAAGGGCAAATGCATGAACATGTGATGCTCGCAATGATAATTCACCCAATAGGGGGCGATGAAGACCCGCTCAAGCAAGCTGGCATGAGTCGTACGGGCATGGCGCATCGGATCATCATGATCCGGCACAACAGCGTGCTCAGCGATATTGCGCAGCCGTGTCACCATCATGTTCCAGGTCGCCATGGGTAGCAGCCAAAGGACAAAAAAGGCCCACCAATAGCCGAGCAAAGAGAGGGCAATCAGCAGCACGCCGTTCGTGATCAGGAATGGGATCGCTGCTTCTCGCGCGGCTTGCATGCGGTTTGCGGTGCTCGCGCCTTGGCGAATCTTGAACCCGAACGCGTTAGCAAATTGATTGAGGCGCTGTTTGTAAAAAGTCTGGCCGGTCAGATCGCGAATGATTTTGCGGCGAAGGGATGATTGCGTCACTGGAAAGGGTGCGGAGAGGACCAGGTCAGGATCTTCGGGCTGCTGGGCGAATTTGTGATGCTGCAAGTGATATGGCCGATAGGAGCGCAAGCTGCCGCCTATCGGGGCACCTGTGAGCCAGTGGCCAACGAAATCGTTGAGCGCTTTGTTACGCGCCAACCCGCCATGTGCGGCTTCATGCATCAGCACAGCGAGCCCGAGCTGCCGGGCGCCAATGATTGGAACCGCCAGTATAATCAGCCAAGGCTGCCAGATCGCTGCCGCCATGGCGAGACCAATGACCGCCCAGCAATGCCCAACCGCGCCGAGCCCCCGCAAATCAGAACGGCGGGAGACATGTTCCCATTCTTCACGAGAAAACAGGTCAAGCGGGCGGATACGTTTCGCTGCGGTCATAGTGCCAATATACAGCCCTTTCCTTAGGGCAGACAAGAATGGCTTATAGGAAAGCTGCGATGACCAGACCGGCAAGAATGATTGTGCCCGCCCAGATGTTCGATTTGAACATGCGCAAGGCCCGGGCTTCACGGTCGACAGAGAGCTGCGTCACTTGCCATAGGCCGTGAGCGAAGAAGGCGAGCGCGAGGACGGCACCAATCCGACCAGCGCCGGCGAAATAGGCGCCCAGGAAGATCAGCGCCGTGGCCATCATTTGAAAGACAAAAACGCCCGTCAGAACTTTGTCGCCAAACAAGCGCGCCGTGGATTTGACCCCCAGCATGGCGTCATCCTCGCGATCCTGCAGGGCATAGATCGTGTCATAAGCGACCGTCCAGCAGACCAGTCCGAGATACAGCACGACAGTGGCGCCAGTGACGCTGGTGGCCGTTGCGGCACCGACCAGGAGGCCGAAATTGAACGTGAAGCCGAGCCAGGCCTGTGGCCACCAGGTAATCCGCTTCATGTACGGATAGGCGGCGACCAGCGGGATCGAGAGCAAGGCGACAATTTTTGCGTCGAACGGCAAGCAAAGCCAGACCAGAAAGCCGACCGCAATTTGTGCGCCGAGAAATATATAGGCTTGTTGCAAAGTCACATCGCCGGATGGAAGCGGTCTCGAAGCCGTGCGTTTGACTTTTTCATCGATATCGCGGTCGCGAATATCATTCCATGTGCAGCCAGCGCCGCGCATCGCAATGGCGCCAATCGCGAACAAAATGATCCAAAGCAGGTCAATCAGTTCGAACCCGCCCGGAATGCGCATTTGCGCCAGGCCCATCCAGCACGGCAACAAAAGAAGCCAGATGCCAATTGGCCGATCCCAGCGCGCCAAAGCTGCATAGGGCCGACTATGATCCGGCAAGTTGCCGAGCCAGGCGGGGAGCGCGCTATCCAGCGGAATCTTGTCCCAAGGCTTGTTTTGAGGATCGGACGACTCAGTCATGCCGCTTCTATAGCGCCTTTTAATTGCCGTGCCATGACTTAACGTCGCTCTTGGTTGCGCCTATAGAGCGCAGAATGAGCCATATTGCCCGTTTATACGTTGATGTGCCGCTGTCCGAGGCTGCCGAAATCGCACTGCCAGAGGCGCAAAGCAAGTATCTGATCCGCGTTATGCGCATGAGCAGCGGCGCCCGTGTGCGGGCCTTCAATGGCGTTGATGGAGAATGGCACTGCACGCTGCAAGTGCGGGGCAAGGCGGCTCTATTGATCCCAGAGACACAAACACGGGCACAAGTGTCGGTGCCCGACCTGACTTTGGTGTTTGCGCCGGTCAAAAAGGCGCGAACAGATTTCATCATCGAAAAAGCCACTGAATTAGGCGTACGAGCAATTCGTCCCGTGGTGACGAAATATACCCAAACGAATCGCGTTCGAACCGATCGAATGCGGACACTGGCGATCGAAGCCGCCGAGCAAACGGAAC
>CAYGUD010000101.1:0-7174 GCA_964352865.1 uncultured Hyphomonas sp. | reverse complement strand
GCGTAATTCTTGGTCCACAGGCCAGCGAAAGTCGCAAGCAAATCCTTGGCACACTGGCCAACGCGATCGGCGAAAAGCACGGCATTGATGGTCGCGATATTTTCGATGCTGTGATCGAACGTGAAAACCTCGGTTCAACCAGTGTCGGCGAAGGTGTCGCCATCCCGCACGCACGCATCCCTGCATTGACGCGACCTGTCGGAGCGTTTGTACGATTGCATGAAGGCGTCGATTTTGATGCCATTGATGGTCGTCCATGCGACTTGATCTTCATGTTATTGGCGCCAATTGCGTCCGGCGCTGACCATTTGCGTGCTTTGGCCCAGGTCAGCAGAGCGTTTCGCAACGCAGATTTGCGCGACGCGCTCCGCAAAGCCTCTGATGCAACCGCACTGACAGAGCTTGTCTGTCCGCAAGCTGTCGAAGAAAACGCGGCTTAAGCCCATCTGAACGACGACATGGCGGCGCTAACTAGGGCAATCCTAACTGGTTTGTGATTGGCCAGACGCCCTGCCGCGCGTATATCTCTCTCATATTCGAGGAGAGAGAGTCATGAAAATCACTACAAGCCTGCTCGCATTGGGCCTGATGATCAGCCCAGCTGCTTTTGCGCACGGCCCACACATTCCGCTGACCCAACAAGCCCAGCCCGTTCAAGTGACGACGACGGATTTGGGCGACGGTCTGTACATGCTGCAAGGCCGCGGGGGCAATATTGGTGTGCTGGCCGGCGCTGATGGTGTGTTCGTCATTGACAGCCAGTATGCAGATATGGCGCCCGGGATCCTGAGTGCAATCGACGCGATTGCCGGTGATAGCCCGAAATATCTCGTCAACACCCACTGGCACGGCGACCATACCGGCGGAAATGCCATTCTCGGCGATACAGGCGCAACGATTATTGCTCATCGCGGCGTTCGCGACCGGGTCACCGTTGACGTCACCCGCGACTTTTTTGGTCAGGAAAACACCACACCCGCTGCGCCACCGGAAGCCTGGCCCGTGATCACTTTCAATGATGAGATGTCGCTGTATTTGAATGGTCAAACCGTTCGTCTGATCCATGCGCCCGCGGCCCACACCGATGGCGATGCGTTCGTCTATTTCGAAGAAGCAGACGTGCTGCACACCGGCGATTTGATGTTTAGCGGCATGTTCCCGTTCGTCGACATCACATCCGGCGGCTCATTCGCCGGATTTGTCGAGGCATCCCAGGCCATGTCAGACCTGATCAGTGACGAGACCCGGATCATTCCGGGTCACGGGGGACTGTCGACCAAAGCGGACATCACCGCCACGCTCGCCATGCTGGAAGGCTCTATGGCCGCCGTTCAGGCCGAAATTGACGCTGGCAAGGATATCGAGGCAACGCTGGATGCCGCGCCGCTGACGCCTTGGGTCAAAGACTGGGCTTCAGGCTTTATCAATGAGGCGCGTTTTACCCGCCTGATTTACGCAGATCTGTCAGCTGACAGCGAATAGGCTTAGTTGCCATCTTCTTCTTGTGGGCGGTTCGGATCCAATGTCGGATCGCCTGCAGGAATGATTGATTCTTCATCCAGTGCGTTCCACTCGACTTCCAACATGAAGGCACGCACATCAGCAATTGATTGGGCGGCATTCTCTTCCTGCGGTATGTGTCCAACCCCGTCATAGACGATCACCTGCGAGCCCTGAATGGCGTCGGCAAATTTCTGCGCGCCGGAAACAGGGACCAGTTTGTCATCGCGGCCCCAAATCATCAGAGTTGGGACGGAGATTTCTGAAAGCGCCTCAGCTGTCGCCGGGACTCGCTTGCCTGCCATGATCGCCAGCAGAGTCGCACGGTGCCCAGGCGCGCGTGAAAGCGCCACAAAACGGTCTACCAGCTCATCCGTGACAAATGACTGATCTGTATAAGAATCTTCCAGGCCTGACCGCGTCAACGACGTCATATCGAGGTCTTTTAGAACGGCCCGGGCGATCGGATTAGCCAGCAATTTGAAGATAAACGGAGAGTCGTCGCCTTCACCGTCTTCTTCGGGCCAGCCAGATGCAGCAACGAGGATCAGACCATCCAATGTGTCCGGGTGCTCCAGCGCATAAGACCAAGCTGTATTCCCGCCCATCGAGCTGCCCGCGAGGGTAAAGCGTTCAGCACCAAGATGTTCGGTGACATCTTTCACGACTTCAACAAAACGGCCAATATTCGCCTGCGCCGGATCTTCTGCGCGCGAAAGGCCATGTCCTGGCAAATCAAGCGTGATGACGCGATAGTCCATTTCCAGGTCCGTTTTCCAGGCATCCCAGGTGTGCAGTGAGGACGAAAAGCCATGGACCAGCACAATTGTCGAGCGATCTTGCGGACCTGTATCCGTGAAATGAATCTTCAATCCATCATCCAGTGTCATGAATTGAGAATCGGGCAGCGCGTAAATCGTCTCAAGCGTATCATAGGGAATATCAGCGCGGCGAAGCGCCAGCCATCCAGCCGCGAGGACGGCAACTATGGTGAGACCTACGGCGAGCGTTCTGCGAAACATCCGTTTCCTCCACTAAACCCCACTGTCGTGAAACCTTCAAAAATGAACCGTGTCAAAGGAAAGATTCAGCCTCCACAAACGGAACAGTCCGGGTTCGGACGAAGTTTGAGAACGCGGCTTTCACTGGTCAGCCCATCAATGATGAGCAAGCGGCCAATTAAAGGCCGCCCGGTGCCAACAATAAGTTTTATCGCCTCCAGCGCCATATGCGTCCCGACAATCCCGGTCAGCGCGCCAACGACGCCGACATCATCGCACGCTTCTGCCGCAGGCGGCATGTCTGGAACAAAGCATTGATAGCAAGGCGCGTCCGCCAAAATACCGGATGCATAAGTCGACACTTGCCCGCTCCAGCGGCTCGCTGCGCCAGATACGAGATACCGATCCGTCTCATGCGCCAGGCGGTTCAATGCAAACCTGGTTTCGAAATTATCCGTCGCATCGATCAGAATTTTGCCGTTTGCGTCGGAGCCCATATCGAATCGGCGATTTTGAACAGTCACAGTCACATCTGGGTTCAGCGCCATCAGACGTTCGCTTAAAGTCGCGGCTTTGGCCTGGCCGATCTCGGCCTCGGAATATTGCACCTGGCGCTGAAGGTTCGAGCGGTCGACATGATCATCGTCCCAGATCTCGATCTGGCCGATCCCGGCCGCCGCCAGATAGAGCGCGCATGGGCCGCCAAGCGCACCCGCGCCGATGATCGACACTGAAGCATCGCGCAATTTCTGGACCCCGGGACCGCCTATCTCCTTCAGGAGAATGTGGCGTTTGTGCCGTTCGAGTTGATCTGCCGTAAAAGCCATTCTCTCTCTTACGCGCCAGAACAAATTGTGGCGAGCCTCAAAGCTGCCGCGCAATTTTTGCCCCATCGCCGTCTTATTTCATCAAATGCCTGCCACAAGTCCTTACTAAAAGGTTAACGACATTATAGGGCTAGAATACGGGAGGATGGCTGATGAGTGACCAAACGCCAAACATGGCGGGTACGCTGACGGATGAGGATATCAAAGATCTCACCAAGCGCCCGAGTGACGCCTTCAACGAAGTCGTCCTGCAAGCCGACTACACAACCCGCGCGGCACTGAGCTTCTATCGCTTCCGGCAACTTGGCGGTGATTACCATTTGCCGACAAAGCGCAGGAAGAAATCACCCGAATCAAGCAATCAGCCTGACGCGCCCCAGGGCTCCCGGCACAAGAAGTTGAAACTTGGCGAGACGACGGGACGCGGCGTTCACTATATTTCAAGCCACCCGAAAGTGCCGATGCTGCAAATGTCGATCATCGCCCTGATGATTATATTTGAGAGCGCCGCGAACGCCTATTTCTTTGCTAAACAGAGCGAGTTCGGTCTTGCGGGCGGGATTTTTCAAGCGGCCGCAGTATCGCTTGCAAACGTTTCAACCGCGTTTTTCATTGTCGGTTATTGGGGCATGCGCCACATCTCGATGCCCATCGATTGGGAAAATATACTCAGCCGTCGAAACCTGTATGTGTTTATGGGCCTGGTTGCGATCCTTGTCGGGCTGTCTCTGGTCTTTTTGGTCAATCTTTCAGCTGCGCATTATCGCAACATTCTCGACATGCAGGCCCTCGGACAAGAGCTCCCCAAAGACTTACCGACCGTCGTGCTACCCCACTTCATCGTCGACCCTGCAGTTTGCGACAAAATACTAAGCTCGCCGCTCGGCGAGACGATTGGCAGCGCCGCAACCAATGCGATGTGCCGCCCGTTTGCGCTGCATTCTCTTGATGCCATGGTGCTATTCGCGCTCGGCCTGGCGATTGCTGCTTTCGCTGCCTTTGAAGGCCGCCGGCTCGATTCCCCGTTCCCCGGCTTCAGTGACTCAGCCCGTGGCCTGGAACGCGCCCGGATCGAATTGCGCGACGCCATGTTGGATTTCGAAGAAAGCTATGAGGACATCAAAGACATGGTCCTCGAAGTGAAATTTGGCGAAGACGGCATGGAAAGCAAAGATCTGAGCCCGCACGAAAAAATGATTATTCACCGCACGATGCGAGATATGATGACACCTTATCAGGAATTGCTGCGGACCACGGATGATGGCTTGTCAGATGAGTTCGGTCTCGAGCATAAGATCATTGATCAATTCAAAGCTAAAACGGGGCAGTAATGGCGCGGCGTCGGCGATCCAGACAAAAGAAGCAACGCAATCAGGCGATCCTGAATTTTGTTCTGGCAGGTCTGGCCGTGACAATTATCGCTTTCGCTTTTTATGCCCTGCAACCCGAACCATATGATGAACTCACTTTATGTGAGATCTCGGACGAATTGCCCCCGCACACGGCCGTAATCATCGACAAGACAGACGAGTATAGCGCACAGCAGGCCGGTCTGATCGCCGCCATTATCCGACGCACACGCGACCGGCTGGATATAGGCGAGCGGCTGACTTTGTTCGAGCTTGATGAGTTTGGTCAATTCGATCCGCGCGGCGAGTTCTCTCTGTGCAATCCCGGACGCGGTGATCAAGTCAACGCCCTGTTCCGCAATCCGGAGCAAATCGAAAAGCGCTTCAATGAAAAATTCGACCGCCCGCTTGAGACTATTCTCGAAGATCTGGTCGTGCCGAAAGAAGCGCCAAACAGCCCGGTATTAGAGGCCATGGCACGCCTGGGTCAGACCGAAGCCTTTTCCGACAGAGCGCCGCAGCGCCGGATCGTGATCATCTCCGACATGTTGCAGAACTCCGACGCCTTCACCGCTTATGGCGGCGGCGGGGCAATGCCGGACAATATGCCGGACGCGATCACGGTTGCCGATGACACAATGCGCCGGTTCGGGAACAGCCTGGACGGCGTTGCGCTCGAAATCCGATTGATCCCACGACAGCGCTATGTCGACATGCAGCGCGGCGCCTTGAAAGACTATTGGAACCAGGTGTTCGATGAGCTTGGCATCGATGCGACTTGGCGCGACCTTTAGCGGACGCGGAAAATCGCCATCCCATCATAGCCTTTTTCGCCGACGGTTTGCAGAGCGCTCATATCCACGTGTTCCAGCGTTTTCGCATAAGCCAGCATGGCCCGTACCCCTTGCACGCTGTT
Source organism: uncultured Hyphomonas sp. (assembly GCA_964352865.1). Lineage (GTDB taxonomy): Bacteria > Pseudomonadota > Alphaproteobacteria > Caulobacterales > Hyphomonadaceae > Henriciella. Next base: position 1,581 of record CAYGUD010000101.1, on the reverse strand, counting down.
CTCTTCGCTCGCTTCGTCCAGAACGGCCCCGCCGCGCACAATGTTATCGGCGACAATCACGGATCCTGGCCGCGATAATTTCAAGGCCTGTTCGAGATAGCGTTTGTGATTGACCTTGTCGGCATCAATGAACACGAAATCATAGAGGCTGCCGGCGGCGATCTCATCTTCAAGAACCGGCAGCGCCGGGCCCGTGCGCAGCTCAATCCGGTCGCCAAAGCCTGACGCATCGATATTCGCTTGGGCAATTTCAGCCACGCGCGTGTCGATTTCTGTAGTCAGGAGTTTGCCATGTGCAGGCAGCGCCCGCGCCATCGCCACGGCAGAATATCCGCCAAGGCACCCAATCTCGAGCACTGATTCCGCGCCGCTAATGCGGATCAGGAGGGCCAGAAACTCCGCTTGAAGGCGGGTAACCGCATGTGGGACAAGGCCATTTCTCTCACTGCTGCGGGCAATTTTTTCGAGCACCGGGTCAATTGTGAGCAGGTTTTGCTCCAGATAGGCGTCCATACGGGTATAAATTTCAGTCATACTGCGCGTTAAACTTCCTTAACGATGTTGCGCCCTTGAGCCGATGGGCGTTCCTGCTTACGACTCATTACCGAGTGTAGAGTTTGAAGTTCACAGGACACAATGCCCGCAACCCAATTGCGTCTTTTGACGCTCGCATGGTTAAGCCTAACAGGCATCGCGCAGGCGCAGCAAGACGGAGCCGTCTTGTCGTTTCCAGTCGATTCTGGCGGAGCAATTTACGACGCCAGTCGACAGGACGTCACGCTCCCCATCGCAACCGACGAAAGACTCCCGACCGATCAAAACACCGCTGTGACGATCCCGCTCGAGGATCTCGCAACGCCGATGCGCTGCATGACGGCCTGGTCTTATCTGGCCGGGCGCGTGATCCAGGACCCGGAGGCACTGCGCAACCTGCACCCCGATTTTACAGAGGCAAATGCTAGCGCCCACTGGCAGCATTGGCTGCGGCTTGACGTGGAAGCGCATCAAGGCGCCTTGAGCGCTGACTTTCATCAGCGCCGACTGGCCGCCGAGCGCGCATTCAGTCTGTCACTTGCCGAACAAGAAGAAGCCTACGCCTATCGCACGCTGGGCATTTGCTATGTGCCAATGATCGAGCGTCAGATAGCGGACCCGACGCTGCTTTTGCGCAACTTCATGGTCAATCATCAAGGCTTGCCGGACGATTATAAAGTTCCAGTCCTGCAGCGCCAATTGCGCGCCTTTCCAGTTTCGCAAACCGCCGAAACCGCACCTGACTCGAATTGCGATAGCAGCTCGGTCCAGCTCCAGACCGAAGCGCGGGAAAAAGCGCTCCTGGAATGTTTCAATCGAGGCGGCATTCTCGCGTCACAAGTGAAGACCAATATTGAGGATCTTGATGGTCTTTGCCGCGCCACAGCGACCGTTCAGTGTGAAAATATTCCCTAGCTTGAAAAAGCTCGTTATGGCTTGGCAAAGATGACTGATTTGCCTGCCCTTCCCGGTGATACCACCCCTGAGACAATCTATGCGCAACCAGCCGAGTGGGTCGCCTCGGGCGCCGGTGCGCAAGGTAATTTG
>CAYGUD010000100.1:0-7301 GCA_964352865.1 uncultured Hyphomonas sp. | reverse complement strand
CGTAGCCCACGGCCCAACCCACGCAGGACCCCTGTTCGCCCTGATTGCCAGGGGCGGGGAAAAAGCTGCTGAGGTCGACGAATTCGGGCAACCGGCCGCGCATCAGCGGGTCGCGCTCCGGAAGCGCTTCATAGTCTTCCTCGTCCATGAGGATCAGACCCTTGCCTTTGGTCTCGACTGTTTCTGCGGTGGCCGGCAGCGCGCCAAATGCGGCGCTGAGTGTGAGTGCGACCAGGCCAGTGGTGATTCTGCGCATAATCCGTCCCTCCTTTGGATCTGCATCGATTAACCAAGAAAAGTGTCCTATTCGCGGCAGCGTGGCAAGCGCTTAGGATGCTCAAAGGATATACCATTTGACGGCGCGCCCGCTTTGTCTCAGATTTCCTCGTGAGATCTGGAGAACGTGATGAAGATAAATATTCTAGCGGTTATTGGAGTGTTTGCGCTGATGACCGGGTGCGCCCATTATGATGGTTTTGGGCCCACGACTGAGCGTTCAGTATCCGCACCGGACGCAGAAGGCCAAAAATTTCCAACCGATCTGAGGCGGGTTTCTCTGATCGTTGATGACATTGATGAGTCGCTCAAACTGTATCGTGATGTGCTGGAGTTTGAGGTTAATTATGATGCCGAGGTGACAATGAGCGGCGTCGCGCTTCCAGCTGGCGAGCCCGGGGCCACAGCGCGCCTGGTCTTGATCAGTTCAAATGATAGCTGGGTTGGATGGATCGGTTTATTGCAATGGACAGATCCCCCTTTGGACCGAAATTACGCGCCGGAACGGATGGGTATCGGTGATGCAATTCTCGTCTTCAACACCGAAAAAGTCGATGAACATTGCGACGCGGCCGCGGCGCTCCCAGGAATAAAAGTCAGCGCCGAAGCCAGCAACACAACTTATCCCGCGCGCGGTGATGGCGAACCGATTGTTGTGCGGACGTGTTATCTGTTTGATCGCGACGGATATTTCATGGAGTTGAACAAGGTTCTGGATCGCGACGCCTATAATCAACATTAGGCGCGCCTTTCCGTAAGGGGCAATCACGCAGGGTCACGGCTTGTCGTTGACGCGCACGTCAAGCATATCTGTTCATAAGTCTAATTCACAGGAGCAGATTGATGGCCGAAGCATATATCGTTGACGCATGCCGCACCCCGCGCGGTGTTGGCAAACAAGGCAAGGGCGCACTTGCGCATCTTCACCCACAGCATCTCGGTGCGACTGTGCTCGGTGCGATCCGGGATCGCAACAATCTCAATACGGCAGAAGTCGACGACATTATCTGGGGCACCAGCTCACAACGCGGCGCACAAGGGGCTGACCTTGGCCGGATGGCCGCGCTCGACGCGGGATATGACGTCAAAGCCTCCGGCGTCACTCTGGACCGGTTTTGTGGATCCGGCATTACCACTGTGAACCTTGCTGCGGCACAGGTCATGTCTGGCATGGAAGATATCGTCATCGCGGGCGGTACGGAAATGATGAGCTATACGTCCGCGACGGCTGATCCGAAGGTTCCGCCAATGCTGGATGCCGGCAATATGAGCCTGCGCGAGAAACACCCACAGTCGCAACAAGGTGTCTGCGCCGATGCGATTGCAACCCTGGAAGGCATTGACCGCGAAGCCGTTGATCAGCTCGCCGTGACCAGTCAGGAGCGCGCAGCACGAGCGATTGCCGAAGGCCGTTTCGACAAGTCGCTCGTCCCTGTCCATAACCCGGATGGGACACTGGCCTTGGACAAAGAAGAGTTTCCGCGTCCTGGAACCACAATGGAAAGCCTGGCTGGCCTCAAGACTGTGTTCAACATGTTCATGGACATTCCCGTCGATGATCAGGGCAATACTTACGGCAAAATGGTCACTCAGAAATACCCTGAGCTAGAGGGCAAAATGGATCACATCCACCATGCCGGCAATTCATCCGGCGTCGTCGATGGCGCCGCCGCATTGCTTATCGCTTCGCAAGGAGCCGTCGATAAGAATGGTTGGAAGCCGCGCGCCCGGATCGTTGCGACAGCGAATATGGGTGATTGCCCAACCCTGATGCTCAACGCCCCAGTGCCAGCTGCCAAGAAAGTGTTGGAAAAAGCCGGCCTGTCGAAAGACGACATCGATGTCTGGGAAATCAATGAAGCTTTCTCGGTTGTTGCAGAGCGGTTCATTCGGCACTTGGATCTTGACCGGGAAAAAGTGAACATCAATGGCGGTGCGATGGCGCTGGGCCACCCGATTGGGGCGACCGGCTCGATCCTGATCGGCACAGCTCTGGATGAGCTTGAACGTTCTGGTGGACGTTATGGCCTGATCACGATGTGTGCCGCAGGTGGCATGGCTCCGGCAATTGTCATCGAACGGATCTAGTCAAACTCTTCGGCGACGACCTCACTCGCTTGATCAGCGGGCAGAGGTTTGTCGCCAAGCCGTTTCGCGGCAATCGCAAAAATGCCCATCGCCATCACGGCCAAAGCCGCCGCCAGAAAAAATGGCGCGCCAGGAAGATAGGGCCCTACCTCATCGGTTTGTGCGGTGAAGATGAGCGCCATTACGGCCGGACTGACGATGGACGCCAGGCTGTAAAGGCTGGTGATTGCGCCTTGCAGTTCACCTTGTGAATCAGCTGGTGTACGCTGTGTCATCAAGGCTTGTAGCGCGGGGCTGAGAAAGCCCGCAAACGCGCCAATGACGATGGCGATATAGATATGTATGCCGGACTGCGCAAAGCCGAGAATGGTGAAGGACAGGATCCCCACAGTGAGTGCAAAGAACACGGCGCGGACTTCCCCAAATCTTGCAATCGCTGGTCCGGTCAGCCCGCCCTGGACGCCGGCAACACCGAATCCATAGACGCTGATTGACAGTCCAATCAGGAATGGCGTCCATCCGGCCACTGCCGTGACATAGAATGACCAGATGCTTGAATAGGAATGGTTGCCGAGCTGGATCAGGAATAATGCCGCCAGGACGATGATCACGCTTGGGTGACGCCGAATGGCGAGCAGACTGCCAATCGGATTGGCGCGCGCGAATGAAAACGCCCGGCGGTTCGTCTGGTGCAGGGTTTCCGGGTACATGAACAAGCCCCAGACGAAGACCAGGAAAATGAGTCCACCGGCGGCAATGAAGGGCAGTCGAACCCAGTATTCGCCAAGCATGCCGCCTAAGGCCGGACCAAAAATGAACCCAAGACCGAGGGCGGCCCCTGCAAACCCAAACAGTTTTGCGCGTTCATCAGGCTCTGAAATATCGACAATGCTGGCATAGCATGTCGCATAGGTGGCGCCGAACAGACCGGAAATGATCCGCGCGGCAAACAGCCAGGTAAGGGACGGCGCCCAGGCCATGATGAAGCTGTCTAATGCGAAGCCGAGCAGGGCGATCAATAAGATTGGCCGCCGTCCGTAGCGGTCACTCAATCCGCCGAGAATTGGCGCGAAGATGAATTGCATGATTGCGAATGTCGTCAGGAGCAAGCCAGCGATTGTCGCGCCGTCGCTTAGCGACAGGCCTGCAACGTCTTCCAACAATTCGGGCATAATTGGCATGAGCAGACCGAAGCCAACCGCGTCAAAAAATACGATCGCGCAGATGAACAACATGATACTTTGTTTTGATGCTTGATCGGGCACGCGAGAACTCTCCACTTTATTCGCGAGTAACATAGATTAGATGCGCTTTGAACGCGGCTTTATTTGAACAGTCACAACTAAGACGGGCAGAGAAATATCGTCCGAGTGTTGCGGCTTGCCCTTGGAACGGATCTTGCTGATTGAGAGAGCGTGGCGTGTCTGCTGAGCTGTAATGATCGCGCGGTGATCGCAAAATTCTCCATAGACGCGAGTATGACTGGTCAAATTGAAAACAAAGCGTCATAGTTTTACAAACCAGAACGCTCTAGAGGCCACTAGAGAACGTTATAGAGACTGGGTCGGGAGGAATTATGGAACAGCTACAAGGCATGGACGCGTCGTTCGTTGCAATGGAAACACCAAGCTCACCGATGCATATCGGCTCGATCTTGATTTATGATCCGTCGACGGCGCCAGGCGGATTTGTCCGCTTCAAGGACATTCTCCGCTTCTACGAAGAACGTATGCGTTTTTCGAAAACGATGCGGCAGAAACTGGTCAAGGTACCGTTCAATGTCGACTATCCATATTGGGTCGAGGATGCCGATTTTGATCTTGAATATCATGTTCGGCACGTCGCATTGCCATCTCCAGGTGACTGGCGCCAGCTGAACATTCAGGCCGCCCGCTTATTCGCGCGTCCGCTCGACCTGTCCCGGCCACCTTGGGAAATGACCGTTGTTGAAGGTCTCGACAATGTTCCAGGCATTCCGAAAGGCTCCTATGCGATCGTTTCGAAAGTCCATCACTCTGCCATTGATGGTATGTCCGGTATTGATCTGATGCAGGCTTTGCACACCCCGACTCCGAGTGTTGCGCCCCCAAACGAGCCGGACAATTGGAAGGGTGAGAAATATCCTAACCGGGTCGGCATGTTTGCCAAAGGCTATGTGCGCGCCTGGTTAAACCCGATCCGTCAAATGGGCGTGTCGGCGCAAGCCGTGCCCGGAATCTACCGGGCCGCAAAAGGCATGATCAAAGGCGACTTCGGGCTGAAAGCGGCCATCGAAGCCCCGAAAACCCGTTTTAATACAAAGATCTCACCGCACCGCGTCGTTGATGGCCAGGTCTTTGAGCTGGCTCACATCAAAGCGCTCAGATCCATCGTGGAAGGCGCTAAAGTCAATGATGTCATGCTGACAATCATTGGCGGCGGGCTAAACAAGTATCTGAGCCACCATAAAGATCTGCCCAAGACGACGATGACCGCGATGGCCCCGATCTCTGTGCGCGCGGAAGGCGAGAAGAATACAATGGGCAATCAGGTTTCGGCTATGATCGCCCCGCTTGGGACGCATCTGGCGGACCCGAAAGAGCGTATGGAATATGTCTTCGATCAAACCAGTCGGTCGAAAGAAATGACCAGCGCCCTCGGGGCGCGTCAGATGACCGAAGCCAGCAAAGTCTCGCCAGCTCTCTTCATGGCGCTTGGTGCGCAGCTCTATTCACGTCTTGGAGTGGCCAATTATATGGCGCGCCCAGTCATCAATACCGTGGTGACGAATGTCCCCGGACCGCCGGTTCCGATCTATCAAGCGGGTGCGAAACTGGTCTCGATGCAGGGGCTTCTCTGCCTGCTTGATGGCATGGCCCTCGGACATGTGGTGCAAAGCTATGTCAAAGAAGCCACGATTACGTTTACAGCAGATCGTGACGTCATGACGGATCCTGAATTCTACTCGCAGTGTATTCGGGAGAGTTTTGAGGAAATGGCTGAGCTGGCCGGGCTCGATCTATCGCCGCCCAAGCCGAAAGCGGCGCCCAAGAAAGCCGCTGCCGCGCGCAAACCTCGCACGACCACAAAGCGAAAAACGCGTGCAAGCACGGCTAAGAAGTCGACGACGTCAAAGACCAAGGCAAAAGCCGGTTAACCTTTTAGGCATCATTTTCTAGCCTTGTCAGGTAAGTGTATAGCGACCATGGTTGTGGAAATGACCGTGTAAACACGGCTAACGGGAGGCAGATTATGACCGCAGCAACTATGGCAAAACCACCACATCCATTCTGGACACTGACAGAAGGTCGGGCGATTTTTGAATTTGGCGCGTTTGGATTGTTCCGTCGCAGAATGCGCTCACTGCCCAAAGGTGACGGCCATCCTGTCCTCGTTTTACCTGGATTTATGGCGAGTGATCATTCGACTCGCCCGATGCGCAAACTGTTTTCCGACCTTGGATATCAAGCTCATGGCTGGGGCCTGGGCAGGAACGTTAAGTTCAATGATGCGCGTGAGCGCGAAATGTCTGATCTGATCGAACGGATTTACACCGAATCGGGTGAAAAAGTCTCGATTGTTGGTTGGAGCCTGGGCGGTGTATTTGCCCGCGAATTGGCCAGAATGCACCCGCATGCGGTGCGTTTGGTGATCTCACTTGGCAGCCCGATTTCGAATGATCGCCGCTATTCTGCGCCGAGCCGTTTGTTCGAAGCGATCAATGGCAAGCAAACCGAACCTGAAGCAGAGGGTCGTTATCGCGACTTGTCTGCGGCACCACCCGTGCCGACAACATCGATCCTGACCAAAACGGATGGCGTCGTTGCCTGGCGCGGTTCTGTGCAATCGCCGGAAAAAGGTGCGCTCACTGAAAACATTGTTGTCCCGGCAAGTCATGTTGGACTCGGCGTGAATCCATTAGTCATGGTCGCAGTCGCTGACCGCCTGGCCCAGCCAGAAGGCGAATGGGCACCGTTCGATCGCACGGGTTGGCGAGAATATGTCTATAAAGACGCCAGCTAGATCTGCAAAAACTGCATAAAATTCAATCTATCATCTGAACCGTAACCTCATCTCTATGTGCCATATCGGGGCGTAGCGAAATGAACCACGCGACTGTTGTGTGGTGATCTGCGAGGGACAGGATATGGCGAAGACCGTATTGGTAATTGATGATGATCCAACTCAGCGTCGGCTGTTAACGGCGGCTGTCGAAAAGGCGGGGTTTGCCTGTCGGACAGCGCCCGACGGTGAAACGGGTGTGGCGATCGCGACCGATGCCAATGCCGGCGCCCATGTCGTGCTTCTTGACCTCACAATGCCGGGTCTTTCAGGCATGGAAACACTGGAAATGCTCACCGAGCGTCGTCCGGAACTTCCGGTTATTATGCTCACCGCAACCAGCGGGATTGATACAATTGTCGCGGCGATGCGCGCCGGCGCCGTAGACTTTGTGGTTAAGCCTGCCAATCCGGAACGGGTGGTTGTTTCAATCCGAAACGCTCTGAAACTGTCCTCTCTGACCGGCGAAGTTAAACGTCTGACCCGTAAAGCCCAAGGCGGCATGGGGTTCGAAGACATGATTGCCAGTGCGCCCATTATGCGCCAGGTCATGCGCCTTGGCCAACGGGCTGCCGCGTCGGATATCCCGGTCCTCATCCTTGGTGAAAGTGGTGTCGGTAAAGAAGTCATCGCTCGGTGCATCCAGGGCGCGTCCGAGCGTTCTGGTAAGCCGTTCATTTCGGTGAATTGCGGCGCCATTCCGGAAAATCTCGTAGAGAGCATCCTGTTCGGTCACGAAAAAGGTGCCTTTACTGGCGCGGTTGCGCGCTCGCCTGGTAAATTCGTAGAGGCCGATGGCGGCACGCTCTTCCTCGATGAGGTTGGCGAATTGCCGCTCGACATGCAAGTCAAACTGCTTCGTGCCTTGCAAGAAGGTGAAGTCGACCCAGTGGGCG
>CAYGUD010000099.1:0-7363 GCA_964352865.1 uncultured Hyphomonas sp. | reverse complement strand
CCATTCGAAGTCCGATCCCGGGCGGCAATGTGATCATTGAGGGGCGTTTCACCATTGAAGAAGCCGAAGATCTGGCAGCGATTATCGAAGCGGGTGAACTGCCTGCTAAGCTGAACTTCCTTGATGAGCGGACAGTTGGTCCGACGCTCGGTCAGGAATCAATTGCTGCAGGCTCACGCGCCAGCATGATCGGCCTGGCACTGGTTGGGGTCTTCATGATCCTCGCATACGGTCTGGTGGGTGGTTTTGCTGTTGGCTCGCTGATGTCGAACATTGTGCTGATCATTGGCGCATTGTCCGGGTTCGGTGCGACGCTGACTCTGCCGGGAATTGCCGGTATCATTCTCACCATTGGTATGGCTGTGGATGCCAACGTGATCGTGTTTGAGCGTATCCGGGAAGAGCAGGCCAATGGCCGCTCCCCAGCGACGGCGATACAAGCAGGCTATGAGCGCGCACTCTCGGCCATTCTCGACGCCAATATCACGACATTTATTGCGGCATCTATCCTCTATATGGTCGGGTCCGGACCTGTAAAAGGTTTCGCTGTCACGCTTGCCATCGGTATTTTGACCTCGGTGTTCACAGCCTTCGTGGTGACCCGCTGGTTCACTGTTCTTTATCTTCGCACGTTCCGCCCTAAGCGGCTGGCCATGTAGGAAGGATTACGCTCATGCTTCTTCGTTTGTGGCCTGAAAAAACCAAAGTCTCATTCATGAATCTGCGCTTCATTGCGTTGATCATATCTGTAACGGCGCTGCTCGCTTCAGCTGCGCTGCTGAGTGTTCGCGGATTGAATCTCGGGATTGATTTCGCGGGTGGTGCAGTGATTGAAATAACCGAGCCAGACGATGTTTCCGCAGATGATATTCGCAATGCGGTTCAGCCTTTGATCACTGGCGAAGTGCAAGTGAATTCAGCGCGCGGCACGGGCCCCGATGCTCCTGATATTGCGGTCATCCGCTTCAAACCGCAACCGCCGGTTGGCGATGAAACACCGGATGAAGCCCAAAACCGTGCTGGCGATGAAGTCAACGCCGCCTTGAAAGCACTGGTTGATGGCGACCGCACGGAAGAAAACAGCCGGTTCGAGATCAGGTCCGAAGCCTCGGTTGGCCCTAAAGTCTCAGGTGAATTATTCCGATCGGGGATTATTGCGCTGACCGTCGCTTTGACACTGATGATGATTTACATCTCTTTCCGTTTCCAATGGCAATATGCAGTCGGGGCGGTCGCCGCGCTGTTCCACGATGTTATCCTGACAATGGGTATGTTCGCGCTGACCGGGTTCGAGTTTAACCTGGCGACGATTGCTGCGCTGCTGACGATTGTCGGGTATTCGATGAACGATACTGTGATCGTCTTCGACCGGGTTCGCGAAGAGGCACGCAAATATAAGAAACTGGAACTCGCAAAGGTTGTTGATCTTGCGATTAATGCGACGATGTCTCGAACGCTTCTGACATCCGGTACGACATTGCTGGCGCTGATTTCGATCTTCCTGTTCGGCGGACCGGTCCTGCGCGGCATGAGCTTCGCGTTGATTTTTGGCGTTGTCGTCGGAACCTATTCCTCGATCTTCGTCGCTTCAGCGGTTGTGCTGCTGCTCGGAATCGATCGCGGCGACAAACCGAAGCGAGAAGTCGAAGGGTTCCAAGGGGTCAGTTAGACCCCGTGAACTTAAGCGATCAAGCGCATACTGACTTGGTATTCGAGAGCGTCACAAACGGCGTCCGCAACCTCGTCTGCGCCGTCACCATTGCCGAACGATGTTGCGCGGCAGGCTTGGACATGCAGATTGATCAACGCGGCGTCCGCGTGTAATTCTTCAACTCCGGATACCAACTGGTGCAGTGACCCGGAAATTCGGGTTAATGCGCCGCCTCCATAGGCCCCAGACGCCCCATGGAGGTTGTGTAATGCGTTCCTGAACGCGGTGCCCGATTCTTCATTATAAGGATCGTCGCAGCATGCCTGCCACGTCATTTGCAAGAGATCGAGATCGTTCTGTTTCCAGGCTCGTATATTCGAAGCCGGGTCCGATTCCACACCATCTTGCTCTGGGTTGTTTTCAACCTCAGACTCTTGCCCAACCACGCGAGTAATATCGAGTTCCGTCAGGAGTTCCTTGCCAGCTTTTGGCGATCTGAACATTTTGAATAACGACTTAACCATAGTCTGTATGTATCAGATTAGGTTTAACAAACGCCTGAACGAAAACGGAAAACTGGTTAATATCAGAATGCGAATTGTTCACGCAGGATACGCTCATCCAGCGCGTGCCCCGGATCAAACAGCATGGTTAAATGTTGCGACCGATCGGCGCGAATGGAGACACGCGTGACATTCCGTACTTCCTGATTGTCGGCAGCAGCAGCCACAGGACGGCGCTCAGGTGCAATCACATCAATGTCGACTTTCGCATCGTGACGCAGTAACGCACCGCGCCAGCGTCTGGGACGAAAGGCACTGACCGGAGTCAGCGCCAGCAAATTGGCGCCAATTGGCAGGATCGGACCGTGGGCAGACAGATTATAAGCGGTGGAGCCCGCCGGCGTTGCGACCATCACCCCGTCGCAGGACAGTTCGGCCATGCGCTCCTTGCCATCGACAATGATGCGCAGCTTCGCGGTTTGTGAGGTCTGGCGCAGGATCGAAACTTCATTAATGGCCAGTCGATCATGCGTTTGATCATGAATGTCGGTTACGTTCATACGGAGCGGGGCCACCGTCGCACGCTCGGCGCGGTCGATCCGCGCAACAAGATCGTCTTCATCATACTCGTTCATCAGGAACCCAACCGTGCCGCGGTTCATGCCGTAGACCGGTTTGTGATCGCTGAACCGGCGACGCATGGCATCAAGCATCGCGCCATCACCGCCCAGGGCAACGATGACATCGGCTTTGTCCTCATCGTACTGACCGTATTTTTGAGTTAGTCGATGAAGGGCTTCTTGAGCCTCGGGGCGCTGCGAGGCGCTGAATGCAATACAGGTTGTCATTGAGGCTCTATGTCGGTGGCATCGAACGCGGGGTCAAGCGTCTGCTTGAATTGCCCAAACGGAAGCTTGAGGTTACTATAGCGCAAACGACAAGCCGGGAGCGAATAAGATGGCAGACGGAATGCAGATTGCGAGCCTAAAAGGTCAAGTCAGCGCAGAAGAATGGGAAACGCGAGTCAATCTCGCGGCGATGTATCGTCTGACCGCGATTCATGGCTGGACAGACATGATCTTCACGCACATCTCGCACCGGGTGCCTGGGCCTGAGCATCACTTTCTGATCAATCCATATGGCATGTTCTTCGAAGAGATCACCGCGTCGTCCCTGGTAAAAGTCGATCTTGACGGCAATGTCGTTCAGGAATCCCCATACTTTATCAATCCAGCTGGTTTCACCATCCACTCCGCAATTCATGCGGCGCGCGATGACGCCCATGTTGTGATGCATCTTCATACTGATGATGGCGTTGGCGTCTCTTGCAACAAGGAAGGTCTGCTGCCGCTTAGCCAGACCAGTATGCTGGTTCGTCATGATCTGGCTTATCATGATTATGAAGGCGTTGCGCTTGATCATGGTGAGCGCGAGCGGTTGGTCGCAGATATGGGCACCAAGAACAATATGCTTCTCTATAATCATGGCACACTGACGGTCGGTGGTACCGCTGCTGAATGTTTCCTGCGCATGTTTTTCCTTGAGCGCGCGTGTTCGATGCAGGTGCGGGCACTCAGCGCAGGCCGCGAAAATCTGGTGATTCCCCCGCAAGAGGTTCAGGATGTGGTGACGAGTCAGTCCAACCCAGAGGGCACTAAGACGCTGGCGAACATGCTGGCCTGGCCAGGTTTATTGCGGAAAGTCGACCGCGAACTTCCAGGGTATGACGTTTAGATAATTTCCCTAAGGGTTATCCCGTATGGGTTTTTGAGCTAGTGCGTCCATTCATACCGTTTCAATATTGGGCGCGCGCCCCTAGATCACGGTCGATAGGCCACGGAACATAGTTGCGATGAAACACTTAAAAGCTTTTGAGAACGCGCTCGACACAATTCATAGCGAAGGTCGCTACAGAGTGTTCGTTGACCTGCATCGTCACAAGGGTGAGTTCCCTAAGGCGACGGCGCGGTTTGAGCATGGCGAGCGCGAAATTATTGTCTGGTGTTCAAATGATTATCTCGGCATGGGCCAGGATGATGACGTGACCAATGCCATGCACGACGCAATTGATAGTTTCGGCGCTGGGTCTGGTGGAACTCGGAATATTTCAGGCACCACACGATACCATGTTGATCTGGAAAAAGAGCTTGCGGATCTACACGGCAAATCCGGTGCGCTGTTATTTACCTCTGGATATGTGTCGAATGACGCCACGCTGTCGACGCTTGGCAAGATCTTGCCGGAACTGATCATCTATTCAGATGCCCTGAACCATGCCTCGATGATTGAAGGAATTCGTCGTTCGAACGCTGACTACCGCGTGTTCCGGCACAATGATGTCGAGCATTTGCGGGCGCTGATGGAAAATGATGATCCAGAGCGCCCTAAAGTGATCGCTTTTGAAAGCGTCTACTCGATGGACGGCGATGTCGGTCCGATCGAGGCGATTTGCGATCTTGCAGATGAGTTTGATGCGCTCACCTATCTCGACGAAGTCCATGCTGTGGGCATGTACGGCGAACAAGGGGCAGGCGTCGCTCAGCGAGACAATGTCATGCACCGTGTCGATATCGTCGAAGGCACACTCGGCAAAGCCTATGGCGTGATGGGCGGCTATATCGCGGCTCATGATACGATCATTGACGCGATCCGGTCGACTGCATCGGGTTTCATCTTCACGACATCCACGTGCCCTGTCATGGCGGCAGGCGCGCTGGCCAGTATCCGCAAGCTACGGTCTGAACAAGGCCGGAACCTGCGCCGGACGCATCAGGCGCATGCGGCATTGCTGAAGCAAAAGTTTCGTGATGCTGGTTTGCCGCTCATGGAAAGCGAAACGCATATCGTTCCGCTTCTGGTTGGAGATCCGGAAAAGTGCAAAGCGTTATCCGACACACTTCTGTTTGATTTTGGCATATATGTTCAGCCCATCAATTACCCAACTGTCCCGAAAGGCACAGAGCGTCTCCGCTTCACGCCAGGGCCGGTGCATACAGAAGCGATGATGGACGATTTGGTGACCGCCATCCTCGCCGTCTGGAAACAGCTCGGATTGGATGAGCAAGTGGCTTAATCCTGGTCCGGGACACGGCATAAAAAAGAGGCGCGCTCAAACCTGAGCGCGCCTCTTTTGGTTTATGGTCCGGGGCGGGGTCGGTTAGCCCGCGCGTTTGCGACCCAGGCCGATTTCTTTGGCGAAGGCGGATCGCTTTTTCGCATAGTTTGGCGCAACCATCGGATAATCACTCGGTAGCCCCCATCGGGCGCGGTACTCGTCGGGGGTCAGATCATAACGTGACCGCAAGTAACGTTTCAGCATCTTTAGCTTACGACCATCTTCCAGGCAGATAATGTGATCTGGTGTAATTGACTTGGAAATAGCCACAGCCGGATCTGGGCGAGGTGGCGCAACAGGGGCGTCCGAGGCCAGCGACTGCACGGCTTCGTGCACGTTTTTCATCAAGTCTGGCAGGCCTCCGGCGGTGACGGGATTGTTCGCGACAAAAGATGAGACAATATCCGTCGTCATCTCGAGCAGCTCGGCTTTCGAGTGTTTGGTCATGTGTTAGCTCTTATATTTTGTCTGATTACTCGTTCTACCGACGAGATTAGATATATCTAAAACATGGAATCGCTGAAGAATTCAAGTTCGGTGGCAAATAGAGGCATAGTTTCGAGAAGCATGTGTTTTGGAATTCTTGCCCGGAATTGACGTCTTGCGGGTCGAACGCTCACGCCGTACATGGGGCCTCAGAAATAGGAATCACGCCATGCCAGACACCAGTCACCCAACTCGATTTGATACCGCGACTTTCTTTTCTGAGCCAATTCAGACCAGAGACAGCGAAGTTTTCGCTGCGATTGCCAAAGAGCAAACCCGTCAACAGCATCAGATTGAGTTGATCGCATCAGAGAATATTGCCTCTCAGGCGGTCCTCGACGCGCAAGGAACCGTGCTGACCAACAAGTATGCAGAAGGTTATCCAGGGCGGCGCTATTATGGCGGATGTGAATATGTTGACGTGGTTGAAGACCTGGCCCGCGACCGCGCGAAGGCGTTGTTCGATTGCGCATTTGCCAATGTCCAGCCAAACTCGGGCTCGCAAGCTAATCAGGCGGTGTTCCAGGCGTTGTTGCAACCGGGTGATACGATCCTCGGCATGAGCCTGGATGCTGGTGGTCACTTGACCCACGGCGCCCGCCCGAACCAGTCCGGTAAATGGTTTAATGCCATCCAGTACGGCGTTCGGCCGGATGACCACCTGATCGACTTTGATCAGGTCGAGGCCCTGGCAAAAGAACATAAGCCCAAGTTGATCATTGCTGGTGGCTCTGCTTACCCGCGACAAATCGATTTCGCCAAGTTTCGCGCCATTGCGGATGAGGTCGGTGCGTTCTTCCTGGTCGACATGGCGCATTTTGCCGGACTGGTTGCCGGGAAAGCGCATCCTAATCCCCTTGACCATTGTCATGTCGCAACCACAACCACGCACAAGACGCTGCGCGGACCGCGCGGCGGCATGGTGCTGACCAATGATGCTGATATTTCCAAGAAAGTGAATTCTGCGGTTTTTCCTGGCATCCAGGGTGGTCCATTGATGCATGTCATCGCTGGCAAAGCTGTTGCCTTTGGCGAAGCGCTGACCCCGGAATTCAGACAATACGCCATCGATGTGATCGAGAACGCCAAAGCCATGGCGGCAGCGGCTAAAGAGAGCGGCCTGGATCTCGTCTCGGGTGGTACCGATACCCATGTGGCTCTCATTGATTTGCGTCCAAAAGGCGTCACGGGGCGCGATGCAGAACAAGCGCTGGAGCGGGCCTACATCACCTGTAATAAGAATGGCGTTCCATTCGATCCAGAAAAGCCTATGATTACGAGCGGGATCCGCGTCGGCTCACCCGCCGGTACAACACGCGGGTTCGGCGTCGAGGAATTCTCACAAATCGGACGCTGGATAGGCGAAGTCGTTGACGCCGTTGCGAAAGGCGATAGTTCTGGTGTCGAGCAAAAAGTTCGCGCAGAAGTTGAAAAAATGACATCTAAGTTTCCGATTTATAACGGTTTAGGAGCCTGATCATTGCGCTGTCCATTCTGCGGATCTGAGAATACGGCGGTCAAAGACAGCCGCCCTGCAGAAGACAATAATGCTGTGCGTCGTCGCCGAGGCTGTGACAGCTGCGGCGCCAGGTTTACGACATTTGAACG
>CAYGUD010000098.1:2090-7494 GCA_964352865.1 uncultured Hyphomonas sp. | reverse complement strand
ATCCAGCGCGGTCTGGAGAATGATCGCAGCAGCCGACGCGTCAATCGCTTCGGCGCGCCGTGCCCGACTCAAATCGGCCTGGATCATCACGCGTTCGGCTTCGGCGCTCGATAGGCGTTCATCCTGAAAAGCGAGGGGAATGTCGCGATGGGCGAGAATGTTCAGCGTCAAAGCTTTTGCAGCCTGCACACGTGGTCCGGATGAACCATCAAGATTGAGAGGAAGGCCGACAACCAGCCCGACACAGCCACGCTCATCATAGACCTCAAACAAACGCAGCAGCGCGGGGCGAAGCTTCTTGCCACGCGGGATGATCTCAACTGGCGACGCGATCATGCGAAGGGCGTCACTGCGGGCTATGCCAATAGATTTGGCGCCCGGGTCAATGCCGAGCAGGGCCCCCGTGGAGGGTAGATCGTGTAAAAGGAGTTCAGGCATGGGCTTGTCTTAGCGCTCACTGGCGCGTATCGCTGCCGCGGTCAATTGGAGTTGCCCAGATATGAGTGTCACAAAAGACGATGTTCGCAAAGTTGCCCGTCTTAGCCGGATTGCGGTACCCGAAGAAAAACTAGAAACGCTGGCCGGCGAGCTGAGCGGTATTTTGGGCTGGATTGAGCAACTCAACGAAGTCGATATTGAGGGCGTTGCGCCGATGACATCCGTTGTCGCATCAACTTTGCCGATGCGCGAAGATGTGGTCACGGATGGCAACATTCCCGACCAGGTTCTGGCCAATGCTCCAAAGACGGAAGAAGGCTTTTTTGTTGTTCCGAAAGCGGTCGAATAATCGCTATTCAACCATCGAGGTTTCACTGGCGTCAGTTTCGCCTTCCTCATCAGACTGTTCCGCGTCCCGGTCCCATTCATAAATCGCCTTGACCCGGCATGACTGCGGGTGGCCAATATCATCATGGCGAACGAAGGCGCTATCGAACGCCAAAATTCGATCACCCTTGCTGAGGCAAGATGTGGCGGATTCAATCGCCAGGGATTGAGCCCAATCCAGATCAAAGCAGCCTGCGAAGGTTTCGATCAGATAATGGTCGCTGCCTTCTCGAACGACGACGGCGCGTTTGGTGGTCTCGCCGAAACTGTCAATCTGGCTGGCAAAGCACAGCCTTTTGACTTCGTCACCGCGCCGTGGATCATCAGCAAATACAGCCTCGGCCTTCGCGCGTTCGCGCGCTTCCAGAGCTTCAGGCGTTGTCGCCGTCGCACAAGCCGTGACCGTGAGCAACATTGCGGCGAAGGCGATACGGTGGGTCAGCATAATGGCTCCTGTGTATGCAGGTGATTGTACGGCAATTCTCGCAAGTTTCTAATCAAATCACAGTGAGCCTGAACGCCGGACAACAATCAGGTGTTGGAAACCGCGTTTTAGGCTTGTCTTTACGGGTCAAGGCGGCATACGAAGGCCGAGAAAAATAGTCCAAGAAACAGGAGATCGCATGAGCGAGCTCACACATCTGACATTGACCAAAGCCATCGAAGGATTGGAGCAGGGGGACTTCTCTGCGGTCGAACTGACGCAGGCCTTTGTCGATACGATCGAAGCGTCGAATAGCGATCTGAACGCCTATGTCGTTCAAACGCCGGAGAAAGCTCTGTCTATGGCCGCTGAGTCGGATGCTCGCCGTAAAGCGGGTAATGCGGGGCGTCTTGATGGTGCGCCGCTGGGCGTCAAAGACCTATATTGCACCAAAGGTGTGCGCACGACCGCGTGTTCGAGCATTCTTGGTGAATTCACCCCGACTTATGAGAGCACGGTCACGCAAAATTTGTGGAATGCCGGAGCGGTAATGCTCGGCAAACTCAACATGGATGAGTTTGCGATGGGCTCATCAAACGAGACGTCGCGGTTTGGCCCGCCGTCTAATCCGTGGCGCCGCGCCGGTTCGAACGCGACGCTGACCTCTGGTGGTTCGTCTGGTGGGTCTGCAACTGCCGTTGCGGCTGATCTATGTCTCGCCGCGACGGCGTCAGATACAGGCGGCTCCATTCGCCAGCCAGCCGCCTTTACCGGGACGGTCGGAATCAAGCCGACTTATGGCCGTGCGTCGCGTTGGGGCATGGTGGCATTTGCCAGTTCGCTCGACCAGGCCGGGCCGATTGCCAAGACAGTGACCGATGCCGCCTTGCTGACTGAGATCATGTGTTCGCACGATGACAAGGACTCGACTTCGTTGAAGGTCGAGACACCTGATTGGGTGTCGGACGTTTCCAAAGGCGTCAAAGGCATGAAAATCGGGGTGCCGAAAGAGTACCGCGTTGATGGCATGCCGCAGGAAATTGAAGATCTCTGGCAACAAGGGATTGAATGGCTGAAAGCCATGGGTGCAGAGATTGTCGATGTCTCGCTGCCGCATACAAAATATGCGCTGCCGGCTTATTATATCGTTGCGCCAGCCGAGGCGTCGTCGAATCTCGCCCGTTATGATGGTATGCGCTATGGCGCCCGCGAGGTTGGTGACAGTCTGACAGCAACCTATGAAGGTACACGCGGCGAGGGCTTTGGTGCTGAAGTTCAGCGCCGCTTGATGATCGGAACCTATGTGTTGTCGTCTGGCTATTATGACGCCTATTATTTGCGGGCTCAGAAAGTCCGCACGAGGATCCTGCAGGATTTCGAAACCGTGTTCGAAGAGGTTGATGCGCTATTGACGCCGACGTGTCCGAGCGCGGCTTTTGCCTATGGCGAGAAAACCGATGATCCAATTCAGATGTATCTGAATGATATTTTCACGGTAACGGCGAACCTTGCTGGCCTGCCGGGCATTTCGGTGCCGGCCGGGATCGACAATGACGGGCTGCCGCTCGGCTTGCAAGTCATCGGCAAGGCGCTGGATGAAGGCGCCTGTTTCCGAGTTGCCGGAGCGATTGAAGACGCTGCGGGCTTCGTCGCCAAGCCAGGCAAATGGTGGTAGTCTGACCGGATGAGCTCTCGCTCGCGCTTCTGGTTGGTTGCGCTCGTAGCCTTTATCATTTGCTGCGGGCTCGTTCTGCTGACCGCCTATAGCGTTGGCGCCGATCCATTCCATCCGAGATCACGCCATATCTGGGCATTGTCACTTGTCGCGGCGGCTTATGCCTCAATCCGATTATCGATGATTGTTGGGCGCTTTCTTGATGCCCAAGACGGCAATAGCGGCCCTACCGGTTTCGGTCTCTTTGGTAAAAAAGATCACGCCGTCGATCGTCGCCTGGCAGAACGCCGCGCCCGCGTCGCCGCGGCCAATGCGAAATCGCAAGACGATGAACCGGACAGTTCAGGCCCGTAAGCGCCGCTCTCAACTTAGCGTTTCATCAAATTTGCCGTTTTTTAAAAATCCAACAGAAATCAATCAATTCTATCCTGTGGGCAGTATTCATAGGATGACTCTCAGTGAAAAATCTATTTGTGCTTTTTCTGCTCAGTATTGTGGCGATTGGCGGCGCGACAGGATTCCGAACGGTATTTCCGCCGCCGCCTGCAGACTATGAAGTGGTTTATTTTGGTTCGCCGAGCTGCGGCGTTTGCAAGTATTGGAAATCCAGCGCTTTGCCGGATTGGAAAAAGGACAGCGCGTCCAGTCATTTGAAGCTGACCATAACCCGGCTGAATGGGAATCCCTTCGCGGGCGGCTATGGAACGCATGATGCGAAGTTCAGAGAAGCGTTCGGAACGCGCCGCAGTATCGCGTATCCCAGTTTCGTTCTCTATAGCCGCGGCGAAATCGAGCGCATCTATGTCGGCATAAATGGCTGGGAGAAAATCGAGAAACGCGTTCGAACCGAAGCCAAGCGCATGGACAAGCGTGATCGCAAGGACCAAGTGCGATCTGCAGCCTGATCATCTAGCGGCGCAAGCCAAACTATGCTTTAGCGATCCTGAGTTTGAATAAGAGATCGCATTATGAGTAAGCGCCCGACCTATACGCTGAAAGGTGACACTGGAGAGTGGGAAATTGTGCTTGGCCTGGAAGTCCACGCGCAAGTCGCCTCCAACGCAAAACTGTTTTCCGGCGCCTCGACGAAGTTTGGCGCCGAGCCGAACCATAATGTCTCTCTCGTCGATGCGGCGATGCCGGGCATGCTGCCAGTGATCAACAAGTTCTGTGTCGAACAAGCAGTGCGAACAGGGCTCGGTCTTAACGCGCAGATCAACAAATATTCTCGCTTTGACCGGAAGAACTATTTCTACCCGGATTTGCCGCAGGGGTATCAAATCAGCCAGTTCGAGCACCCTATCGTTGGTGAAGGTGAGATTGAAATCGATGTTGAGCCATCGCACGGTGATCCCGCCTACACATTTACAGCGCGCATCGAGCGCCTGCACCTGGAACAGGATGCCGGCAAATCCATTCACGACATGGATCCCAACGCCACCTATGTCGACCTGAACCGCTCCGGCGTGGCGCTGATGGAAATCGTCTCCAAGCCTGATATTCGCACACCGTTGGAAGCGGCGGCCTATGTCAAAAAGCTTAAATCGATTGTTGTCGCGCTTGGTACGTGTGACGGCGACATGGAAAAAGGCAATCTCCGCGCCGACGTGAATGTGTCGATCTGCAAGCCCGGGACGTACGAAAAGTTTCGCGAGAAGGATGATTTTAGTCTTCTCGGCACACGCTGTGAGATCAAGAATATGAATTCGTTCCGCTTCATCCAGGCGGCAATTGAATACGAAGCGCGGCGTCAGATCGAAATTGTGGAAAGTGGCGGCGCGGTTGATCAAGAGACACGTCTCTACGATCCTGACAAAGGCGAAACCCGCAGCATGCGCTCAAAAGAAGACGCGCATGATTACCGCTATTTCCCGGATCCGGATCTATTGCCGCTCGAAATCGATGACGCTTTCATTGAAGGCATCCGGGTCGACTTGCCAGAATTGCCTGATCAAAAGCGGTCGCGATTTGAAGCTGATTATGGTCTGTCGCGCTATGATGCCGGTGTCCTGACATCGGACGCAGAACGCGCTGAATTCTATGAGACTGTCGCCAAGGGCCGCGACCCAAAACTATCGGCGAACTGGGTGACGCAGGAACTGTTCGGGTATCTCAACAAAGCCGAACTGGATCTGTCAGAAAGTCCCGTGTCAGCCACCCAGCTTGGCGGCCTGATTGACTTGATTGGGGATGACGTCATTTCCGGCAAAATCGCCAAGGATGTCTTTCAACGGATGATTGATGGGGAAGGTGATCCTGCTGACATCGTCGACAAGCACGGTCTGAAACAGGTTACAGATACAGGCGCGATCGAAGCCATCATCGATGAGGTAATCGCGGCAAATCCGGAGCAAGCTGCGTCAGTGAAAGAGAAACCGAAATCGATGGGCTGGTTTGTCGGGCAAGTAATGAAAGCATCGGGTGGCAAAGCCAATCCGCAAGCGGTGAACCAGATTTTGCGTCAGAAGCTCGGCCTTTAA
>CAYGUD010000098.1:0-2080 GCA_964352865.1 uncultured Hyphomonas sp. | reverse complement strand
AGGTTGCACTGATGAAAGATATTATCATGCCCAATCAATCCATTGCCGATGGCTTTAACAACTGCGCTGATGCGATTGTGAACATCCAGCTTCGCAAACACACGCCGAAGCATGGTGTCGACCGTGTTCTCGGTGACGTTGAGCTGCTCCGCTATCGCGTTGTTTGCATGACCAGCTGCAACGAGAGACAAAGCTTCTTTTTCACGTGGGCTGAGAGTTTTTTTTGGCGGCTGTTGGTCTATTCTGGCAAGCTCGAAATATCTGTTGTGGAATTGCAAACAGGCAAACTGCAAGGCGATTTGCTCGGCAAGGGTAAGGTCAATCGCGGTGTGAGAACTGGCTAGGCTAAAGATCGCGATAGTTCCCATAGGTCCAAAGACCGAGACCGCCAGACCATCTGTGAAACCCACATCTTCATAGTCTGCAAACATCTGTTTTTGCTGCGCATTCAAAGATCGATGCTCTGCGACATCGCTCCAATGGAATGGCCGAGACTCTTTCAAAGAGCGTTGAATAATTGGATCTGTCTTTACGTAGTTTTTGTCAAAATAGAGCGCTGCCAATTTCTTTGGAAAAGTATGGCGTACCAATCCTGTCTCTGGGGCTATCGCTCGCAATTTTCGGGCCATGATAAAGTAAGCGCTATATTCCACGCCCAGCTGACGGACGTGTTCGTCGAACAATAGAAATAACTCTTCCTCTGTTCGACACGCCTGCGTTTGTTCAATGAAATCCTCTAGCCGCGCCATAGATGTCCCCGCGCGACGACAATATCATATTACCCCAGAAAAGGGCGAATTTTCTGAGCCAACGCTTCGAGCGTCTCAATCTCAGCCATTTTCCCGCTGGCATGCCCGCGCATGCTGTCGCCCTGCCAACGCGGAATGATGTGAAAGTGGAGGTGGAATACGGTTTGCCCTGCAGGTGCGCCGTTAAACTGACTGACGACAACGCCGTCTGGCGTCAGCGCTTTTTCAACCGCTCTGGCGACGGCCTGGACGCGCTGCATATATGCGCCGAGCTTTTCGGATGGCATATCAAGCAAATTGCGCGCCTCGACATGTTTCGGAATGACCAGCGTGTGTCCTTCAGCTTGCGGAAAGACATCCATGAAAGCGAGCGCAACATCATCCTCGAACACTTTTACGCTGGGCATCTCGCCGCTGAGAATCTTCGCGAAGATATTTTCCGGGTCATAGTCAGCATGCAAAGTCATGTCTGATCCTTCTTGAATGGGGTTCGTTTCATCAGATATTTTGCTTCGTGTTCGACAGCGCTTCGTTCGCGCTCGAGATAGTGATCAATGGCCTCGCGAAGACCCTTATGGGCGATCCAGTGCGCGGAGTGTGTTGTTACCGGGACATAGCCGCGGGCGAGTTTATGCCCACCCTGGGCGCCCGCTTCGACCGTGCTCAAATTGTGCGCGATGGCATAGTCTATCGCTTGGTAATAACAGGTCTCAAAATGCAGGAAGGGCCTGGGCTCCGTGCATCCCCAATAACGGCCATACAATGTGTCAGAGCCGATCAGGTTGAGCGCCCCTGCAATAGGCTCATCATCGTCATAAGCCAGGATCAGCAATATGTGCTGCGAAAGGCGTTCCCCAAGCAATGAAAATGTTTCTCGATTGAGATATGGATAGCCCCACTTTCGCGATCCGGTATCCATGTAGAATTCGAAAAACGCGTCCCAATGATCCTCCCTGATCTGATCGCCAGTCAGGTGCTCGAACCGCAGACCGGCTTGAGCCTTGGCGCGTTCTTTTCGCAAATTCTTGCGCTTCGCTGACGACAATGCGGCGAGAAAGTCATCAAACTCGACGTAATTATCATTGCGCCAGTGGAATTGCTGATCGGTGCGAATGAGCATTCCGGTCGCATCCATTTGCGCTGCGGTTTGTTGGGGTAAGAAGTTGATGTGAACGGACGAGCAGTCATTTTGCGCCGCAATTTGAATTGCTGCCGATAGCAGGGCTTCCTGTAAACGATCCTGATCTGGACCAGGCGGTACGAGAAACCGGCGACCAGTGACGGGTGTGAATGGGACTGCGCTGAGAAGTTTCGGAAAGTAGTTGCCACCG
>CAYGUD010000097.1:0-7530 GCA_964352865.1 uncultured Hyphomonas sp. | reverse complement strand
ACCTGCATCTGCGGTGAGTTTTTCAATGACGATTTCATCGCCTTCGGCAACTTTATACTGTTTGCCACCTGTCTTAATGACCGCGAACATGGCGCTCGTCCTTCTGGAACACAAAAAATAAAACTTTGGCCGCTGCCGATTCCGGCGCGGGCATGAAGGCGCGGATAAACACTAAACAATCCACAGAGTCAAACCCTCTTAAGCATGAAAATCAAGGCTTGATGAGAATATCTGCGGCGGGCAGGTCGTTGCCAATTTTAGAGCTGGCTATGCACTACAAGTACAAGGCCGATGCAGCGGGGCAACACGCTCATTGATCAAGCTGGTTTCGCGGGGCAATAGCGGGTTAAAAATTCAGCATGCCCGGGCATGCGCTGAACGAGAAAACGAATAGACTGTTCCATGCCATCAATCTCAGATTTGATGGCATTGGCATCGAGCGCGTTAGCGACCGGGCTGTAGCCCTGCATTTCGATGCCTTGTCCCATCATCACTGCGGCCCAGCTCGTTTCTGTAAAGAGCTCATCTTCTTCACGGAAGATTTGGCCATTGGAGCGAAACAGCTCGATCTTTTCGGTTAGCGTTTTCGGAACATCCATGGTGCGGCAATAATTCCAAAACTCTGAATCGCTTCGACTGGTGGCATTGTAGTGGAGGATCAGGAAATCCCGGATGCGCGCATATTCCTTGGTTGTGAGCCGATTATAGGCGTCTTGTTGGGTTTGGGTGATGCCCTCCAGGCTGAGCAGTGCGATCAGCTTGTTTATGCCTGTGTTGATGAGATGGATCGAAGTTGATTCCAAGGGCTCCATGAACCCGGCTGCCAAGCCTATAGCCACCACGTTTTTGTTCCAGAACTTCTTGCGACGTCCTGTGACAAAGCGCAGAAAATTCGGATCGGCCGTCGGTTTTCCTGCCATGTTTGCGACTAGAATATCGTGCGCCTCATCATCTTGCATGTATTCGCTGCAGTAGACGTGACCGTTGCCGTTTCTGTGCTGCAGCGGTACCTGCCACTGCCACCCGGCGCGATGCGCGGTAGCCTTGGTGAAGGGCGGTGGCGGGCTGCCATCATCGCGATTGCAGGGCAGCGCGACAGCACGGTCGCATGGCAGATAGTGGCGCCAATCTTCATATCCCGTATGCATCGCTTGTTCGATCAGCAGCCCGCGGAACCCTGAGCAATCAATAAACAGGTCGCCCTCGATCAACTCATTATCATCCATGGTCACCGAATTTACATAACCGGTTTCTGGATCCAGCATCACATCGACCACTTTGCCTTGACGGCGGACCACGCCGCGCGCTTCGGAATCGCGTCTTAGGAACTTCGCATAATCCGTCGCATTGATATGGTAAGCGTAGTTCATCGGCGGCAAATCTGCGCCTTCATAGTCCGCCGACCGCGCGAATTTACCGAAATAGGCCGCCATCGTTTCAAGATTGAATGCCTGGATTGGCCGCTTATCCCCATTTTGACGCAATTTGCGCCAAATCTGATGAAACGAGATGCCGCCTATTTCATACCCATAATTGCCGAACGGGTGGATATAGCTGTCGCCTATCTTTCCCCAATTCTCGAACTGGATGCCCACTTTAAAGGTGCCCTGCACGGCTGCGAGCAAGGTCGGTTCATCGATCGAAAGTAGCTGGTTGAACTCAACAAAAGGTGGGATGGTTGCTTCCCCGACGCCCACCGTGCCTATTTGTTCAGACTCGATGAGTTGAATGTCCAACGGCGCACCCGACTTAAGACGACTAAGCGCCGCTGCAGCCATCCATCCAGCCGTGCCGCCTCCGACGATTACGATCTTTTTGATTGCCATACCTTATGTCCTGTTCACCGCAACTATTACTACAGATAGCACAGCGCCATTCATAGTTCGCGACAAAAATGTAACAGCCGTCGAGAGAAATGTGAACGTTCATTTTGTCGCCATTGTGAACGTTCTCAATTAGTGCTAGCGGACTGAGCGTACAATCGCCAAAAAGATTGGCTCAAAATATCTGGGAGGATTACAGTGCAGACCAAACGGCTTATTCGATTCAATGCAGCGCATCGTCGTTCAAAAATGCTTGCGGCCGCGTCCGGCCTAGCGCTGGCTTTGGCTCTATCGCCAGGTGCGATGTCTCAGGACACATCTGATGATGCGGCGGACGAGGATGATGTCAGCGTCCAGGACGTCGTAGTTGTTAAGGGTTTCCGGGGCTCGTTGCGATCAGCGCAAAGCCTTAAAGAAAACGCCGAAACATTCGTCGACGCGATCACTGCCGAGGACATCGGGGCGTTGCCGGATCGATCCGTGGCGGAGTCTCTGCAGCGTGTGCCGGGCGTAAACATTGGGCGGTTTGAAAAAACTTCCGACCCTGACCGGTTCTCGGTAGAAGGCACAGGCGTGATTGTTCGTGGTCTTCCATTTGTACGATCTGAACTAAATGGACGCGATATTTTCTCTGCAACAGGTGGTAGCGTTCTAAGCTTTAACGATGTTTCGCCTGAATTGCTCGGCCGCGTCGAAGTCTTCAAGAACGTGACGTCGGACATGATAGAGGGCGGCATTGCTGGCACAGTGAACTTGGTCACGCGCAAGCCCCTCGACTCGCAAGGCTTCAGAGCCTCCGGAACAGTCGGTTACAATTATGGTGATCTGAGAGAAGAGGGATCCCCGGAGCTCTCCGGTCTGATCTCCAATACTTGGGAAACCGATATTGGCGCGTTTGGCGCACAGTTTGGCTACGCGACGTCTGAGCTGGAAAGCCGTACAGACGCGTCGCAGGTCACCGATCCGTGTTACCGCGCCAATACGCTGGATGGGCCATGTTTCCGCACCCAGAGTGTGAGCTCCGCTGGCTTTGCCGGGGATCCACTTTTTGATGCATCAAACTTCCCGCCCGAAGGATCCGTTCTGGTTCCCAAGGGCGCAGGTGTGCGAACGACAAATCTCTTCCGGGACCGCGAAGCGATGTCATTCGTGGGGCAATGGGAAAGCCCGGATGGGAAATGGTTGGGGACATTTGAGTGGCTCAACTCTAAAACCAGCTTCGAAACAGAAGAGTTCTCGATTCTGGCGCTTGTCAACGATGATGGACTCTTTCCTGTAGAAGTGCCCGGCACGTCCTGGCAATTTGACGATAACGGGATCTTCCAGCGCGGACGCCTCACACAAACAGATAGTGGTGGATATGGCAGCCCGTTTGGCGGTATTCCAACCGAATACCTGAGATTTGAGCGTGAGTCTCAAGCGAAAACCGAAGACTTTTCATTCGATCTTGCCTACACGGCAACAGACCGCCTGAGATTCAACTTCGAAGCTCAGTCTATCAGTTCCGAG
This sequence comes from uncultured Hyphomonas sp., assembly GCA_964352865.1. GTDB lineage: Bacteria > Pseudomonadota > Alphaproteobacteria > Caulobacterales > Hyphomonadaceae > Henriciella. The sequence continues at coordinate 4,198 of CAYGUD010000097.1, read as the reverse complement.
TTGGATCGCGACTCGATTATCGGCACTATGAGCACATGGGCTGATATCGCGTTGGACCTCACGGGCGACACTCCACAGGTCCAGTTCCTGACGCCGAGCTTCACAGCGGGCGCCCCGACTGATGCGCTCACTAGCGGTTTCTATACGTATTACTGGTTTGCGCTCGATAGTCGCGAGCAAAACGAAGGTGATCTGAATAGCCTTCGCTTGGATGGTGAATACGATATCAGTGATACTGGATTCTTCCGCTCTGCCCGCTTTGGCGCGCGCTGGGCGGAACGTGACCGGATCACGCGAAACACGAATTTCAGCACCTGGGGTAACCTTTCTGCGCCATGGGCCGGCCGTGCTGGCTGTGCACCGTGGAACGCTGGCCCAGGGTGTGCGGCGACCGGTGGCTTCCAACCAGGCCGGCTCTACTCAGGCCTTCCGGGTCAAGAAAACGCGACGGGCGGCGGCGCATTCGTGGACGAATTCCCAGGCGCTTCTTCGTTTCTTGATCCATTCTCGAGCTTTCAGCGGGGTAATGCACCTGTCCCAACGCCTGGCGGTGCGGGTTGGTTCTTCGGAGGGGATGATCTGCTGGCAGAATACCTGTCTGGAGAAACTGACAGCACGGTCGCCGCGATTGAGACATTCTCTCAGACTCCGAACGCGACCTATGGCGTGAACGGACGCACTCAAACCAACAGTGTCACAGGTGAAACCGTTAACTGCGACCCATTCTGCCCTTCAGAAATCTCGGACGTGACAGAAATAACCAATGCGCTCTATGGGCGTTTAGACTTCGAGCATGAGTTCGATAATGGGATTATCTTAGACGGCAACTTCGGTATTCGTTATGTTGAAACCACGATCGAGGCAGGCGGAGAGACGCGCTTCCCCGTGCCAGATCTTTACGATACGCCCGCTCTCGATGGCGCGGGCAACCAAATTGGTGGCGGAAACGGAGATGGGGTCGTTCAGGTTTCGGAAGTTGTCGGATTCTGTGACTTCCAGGCTATGAGCGCCAATACCCTTCCTGGCGTCTGTTCACTCAGTCCGGCGCGGCAAGCTGAGTTTGCGGCCGCGCACACTGGCGAAGTGCTGATTGATGGTCGCGATATCGAATTTGAACACTGGCTTCCAAGCGTCAATGCAAAACTTGATTTCGGAAATGGCTGGCTTGTTCGCGGCGCTATTTCGAAGGGCATTTCACGGCCCGATCTACAGTTGTTCCGCGCGGGTGTTCCGATTGGCGATAATACTGACGCGTTGCGGGATGCCGGCAACCTGGAGACAGGGCCGCTCTTCGCAGCGGAGACGGGCAACCGAAACCTACGCCCGATTGAATCCGTCAATTATGATCTCTCGGTCGAATGGTATTGGGACGACGTTGGCTCTTTAACAGGCTCCTTGTTCTGGAAAGACATTAGCGGCTTTGTGAACACAGGTTTCTCGACGGTCGGCTATACCTCTCCAAGCGGTCAATCGCTCGACGTTCAGATTGAGGGTCCAGTGAATGGTCAGGACGGCACGCTGTCAGGCTTTGAGCTAACCTATCAGCAGACCTATGACATGCTGCCAGGACTATTGAGCGGGCTTGGTTCGCAGATCACCTACACCTATGTTGATGGAAGTGATTTCTCGAACCCGGACCTGGCTTCGTTTGGACAGTCATCGGTCAATAATGTCGGTGCACTCAACCCAAGTACGTTCGCTGCGCTCCAGCCTTTGGCGGGGATATCTGAAGACACAATCAACGCGACTGTGTTCTATGAACGTGGCCCGCTAGCGCTGCGTGCAGCATATAACTGGCGCTCGGAATTCCTGATCACGCCGCGCGATGACATCTTCCCGTTCTCACCGATTTGGCAGGAAAGCACCGGCCAGCTGGATGCGTCTGCATTCTATGACGTTACCGATAATTTCACGATCGGTGTGCAGGCCGTGAACCTGTTGGATGAGATCACCGAGACGACGCAGGTGGTCGACTTCAGCGGCACCAGAATAACGCGCTCTGCTTTCCGGAATGATCGGCGATTCTCGGTTCTGGGGCGGTTCTCGTTCTAACTTGAACGTATCTGGAAAGGACTCCGATGACTCGGGGTCCTTTCTCTCAAAAAATTCAAAAAATCCGATCTTTGATTCCATTCAAGGGTCGGCCTTGAGGTTCTAGATATAGTGGCATATTCCCGTTCGTATCGGGTGCGAAACAGGTAAGCGAGTTATGGCGAGACGTCTTCAATCAGTTACGATCAAGCACGTTGCAGCAGATGCAGAAGTCTCGCTTCAAACTGTTAGCCGTGTCATCAACAAAGAACCGAATGTCAGTGCTTCGATGAAGGAGCGGGTTCAGTCTTCCATCGACAAATTGGGGTACGTGCCATCGATCGCGGCTCAGCGCATGAGCGGATCGCGCTCTTATCTCATTCTTGCACTGAATGATCGCCATCGAACAATCGAACACTGGCGCGCGCGAGAGGGGAACGACTGGGTTGACCAGATGTTGCTCGGAGGCATGCTGAAATGCGCGAAATACGGCTATCGCATGCTGATCGAACTCGTCGATACGCATGATGACCATGTCGAGCGTGAACTCGGAGCGGCTTTGGCATCCTTGCAGCCAGACGGCGTGATTCTCACTCAACCTCACTCAGCAAACCCAAAGATCATAAAGATGCTCGCCGAAGCGGATATTCCATTTGTTCGTATTGGCTCGCGCCAGCAAGGCACGGGCATTCCGGTATCCATGGACGATGATCGATCGACGCGGACCGCGACGGAGTATCTTCACAAGTTTGGTCATCGGCGAATTGGTTTCATCTCCGGAGCACCAGATTATAATGTGAGTGAATGGCGCGAGAATAGCTGGGCCAGTGCAATGCAGGATCTCGGGTTGGATACAACCGGGCGCCGCGCCCAAGGCGACTTTAGCGTTGAATCAGGTATGCAGGCCGCAAAAGTTTTGCTGACCGGAGCAGACCCGTGTTCAGCCATTATTGCCAGCAATGACCAAATGGCATTTGGGGCGTTGAAAGTCGCCGGAGAGCTCGGATTGTCAGTGCCGGAAGACCTGTCGATTGTTAGCCTCGAGAACTCACCGGGTGTTCGCTTTTGCCAGCCACCGCTGACGGCAATTGATCAACCTGTTGCGGAAGCGACGGCGTTGGCCGTCGAACTCATTATCGAGTCGCTCAGCGGGGCACCAGAGCCCGAAAGTGTTATCGTGCAACCAGCGACATTGATCGAGCGGGAATCTGTTGCAGCGCCCCGCGAAGCTTCGAACGAGGAATAACCTATGCTCCAGTTTGAAAGATGGGGACTATGAAGCGCTTTCCCACCACACTTTGCCTCTCTGCCTTTATGCTGAGCGCCTGCTCGATATCGGGAACTGAGAGTTCCGCCGGCAGTGTCAATCTTGAAGCCTATCCAGGTTTCACGGGCGAATATGAAGGGTTCACGCTCGTTATAGATGAGCGCTTCGACAGCTTTAATCCTGATATCTGGCGCCGAGGAGATGGCGCGGTCGGCACTGAATCGATGTGCCGATTTCAAGATCAAGGCGTTGTTGTCGAAGATGGCAAACTCAATTTGATCGTCAAAGAGGAAAAGGTGCCTGCCAGTTTTTCTAATGACCACCAGGACGAAAAGCTCGCTTACGATTATTCTTGCGGTGAATTGCGCACGACTGATGAAAACAAGTATCTGTATGGAGGTTTCGAAGCGCGTATGGAGGGCCCCAATGGCGATGTGGCGTCGGGCTACATCTCGTCCCTTTTCACGTTTCGATTTGCCAGCGATCCCAGCTTGGCAAAAGCCCATCGCATCGAATGGGAAGAAATTGATGTCGAGCTTGAGGGCGGGCGGCCGGACAAATTCCAGGCGAACCTGATCTATGGCGTCGATGCGGAGAGCTGGCTGGAAACACGGCAATATGGTGCTTGGGAAGATAAAATTGAAACCGGCCCTGTTGATGAATGGCGCGTCTTCGCGATTGAATGGCTGCCGGATGCGATCCGTTGGTATGTTGATGGTAAGCTCGTAAAGACGCTGCTTGCCTCGGATATTGATTGCGATCCTGAGTGCATACCACCACAACAATACCCGACTCCAATTCCCAACAACCCGACCTCAATCATGATGAATACCTGGATTCCCAATGATGAGATCCAGGACCATTTTGGCGGCAATAAAGCAGGCAACACATACCCGTTGG
>CAYGUD010000096.1:0-7610 GCA_964352865.1 uncultured Hyphomonas sp. | reverse complement strand
GGCCAGCAGAGCGCCACGGATGAGAGACCAGAACCTCATACCCCTCCTTTATGCGCTGGGCCCACAAAGGTCGCTGCGGCGCGTTGTCATGAAAGACTGGGTGCCCATTAAAACGCCGTCATAATCGCGAACGGCGCGACGGGTTTACCCCAACGCATCGTTGAACGCCCATGACCAGTCGTACTCCCTTTGTCAGAAGCCTCATGAAGCCGGCATTTCAAATCATCGAGTCTCGGATCGCGCATGGCCGCCCGGTCTTTTGTCCAGGCCCGCCTAAACGATGATTAACAAATCTAATCCTTGTCTTTTCCGCCTGAGCCGTCAGACACGTACGCACTGCGTTGAACTAAATCAGATTCATTCAACCAGGAACACCAACCTCCATGCGCCCGAAAATTTTACTGCGTTCACGCCTTTCGGCGCGAACCCTAAAGCTGCACCTCCTGCTTTGCACGAGCTTGTGCGCGCCCGTCACCTTTGCTCAGACCGTTTCGACTGAGACCACGACCCCCGTCGAGACTGCGACCGCGGATAATGGCGCGCCTGCAGATATCACCATCACGGAAGACGGCTCAATCGAGCTGGGCGGCACCGAAGGGCAAGTCGCGGTGACGATGAATAGCGATAATAGCATCACCAATAATGGTCTCATCCAGATTGAAGATACAGATAACGTGACCGGAATCGCCCTCGAGGCAGATCGGATAGGCGACCTGATCATGGCCGGCGCGATCAACCTGGTAGAAGACTATGACCGCTCTGATGACGATGATGATGAAGATCTTGATGGCCCACTTGCGATTGGCGAAAACCGAATCGGAATCCATCTCCAGGATGGCGGCGTGCACACGGGTGATATTCACTTACAAACCGGATCGAGCATCACGATCGAGGGCAACAATTCTACAGGTATATTGCTCGAATCGACCCTCGATGGCGCGTTCACTCTGGATGGCGCGCTCTCGGTCATTGGCGAAGATGCGGTCGGCATAGAAATTGACAATGGCGTAACTGACGACGTTCTGATCAGCGCGAATGTCTCGGCGCAAGGCGCCAATGCGCGCGCGGTCAGTCTGGACGGTCCAATCGACGGCAACCTCAATATTGAAAGCTCTCTTCTCGCCACCGGTTTCGCCAGCACGGGCGTAACGAACTATGTTGCGCCCGCCTCGATTGATGATGACACTGCGCCGCTCGCAGAGCGGATCGACGCAGAAGACCTGAACGATAATGGTCCAGCATTGGCGATCGGCGGCAGCCTGACAAATGGCTTGCTGATCAATGGCACAGTCGACGATTTCGTGTCCGAAGAAGACACTGAAGACGAAACCAAAGACACGATCGAGGATTTTGATGAGAATAGAGGCATCGGCATTGTTACGTCCACGGGCTCTGGCGCTGCGGTTCTGATCACCCCGGAACTTGATGGCGATGCGACAGAGGACATTGTCCTGGGTACAGTCATTGAAACCATCAGAGATACCACCGATGATGATGAGGATGAAGACGTCACAGAAATCCTGGCCACGTTCGCCTTGGACCACGGCTTCATCAATCGCGGCGCCATCAGTGGCAACGGATTGAATGTCGGATATGAAGCAACAGCCTTGCGGATTGAAGGCGCGGCCAGCGGCGCGTTCACGACGGAGATTGTCGGCGGAATACTGTCCACGGGCGTCACAGACGCGACCGCCTTTGAAGCCGACGCGACAGCTGTCGACCTGGGAAATGGCGCTATCATCGGATCATTGACCAATACAGGACGCATCTCAGCGGAGACTCGCACTGTCGGCGGCGACACTGCAACAGCCGTTCAGATTGATGCGGGAGCCGAGCTCACAAGCATCGACAATTCCGGAACCATCAGAGCGATCACTGTTGGCGAAACAGGGAATGCCTATGCTATTCGCGACCTCAGCGGCGGCCTCTCGACGATCAGGAATAGCGGAACACTTTCTGCCACTCAGATTGACAATGGAGTCATTTCCGAAACGACTGGCGCCGCTGTGGCGCTCGATCTTACAAATTCCGTCGCCGATATCACTGTGCTGCAGGAGCGCGAAACAGCGACCGAAGACACCAATAATGATGATATCGTAGACAGCAATGATGTCGCGACTCCAGCCCTGGTTGGCGACATATTGTTCGGCGCCGGAAATGATACATTCACAGTGCTCGCAGGCAGCGTTTTGGGCGATACCGATTTCGGCCTCGGAAATGCGGTGATGGATCTGAGTTCAGCCACTTATGAAGGGGATATCACGTTCAGGTCCGGGACGAATGCCCTGTCTCTGACCTCAACCACTCTGTCCGGCAATGTCAGTTTTGGGGGGACAGGCTCGACCTTCGACCTGACCGGATCAACATTTGAAGGGCAGCTTATCAGCTCTGGCGCTTTGGACAGTCTGACCGCTATCGATTCTGATCTCTTGCTCTCCACAGAGACCGCCGCAACACTGAATAGCCTGTCGATCACGGGTGACTCTTTGTTGCAGGTCGAATTGGATCCCGGCGCGACCAATCGCGTCGCAAGTCTGACCGTGACCGGCGCAGCAACAATTGGTGATGGCGTCTCCATCCGGCCGGATTTGCAAGCCATTTCCTCCACCGACTTCACGCATACTTTCATCGATGCAGGCGTGCTGAGTTTTGACGGCGAGCTCGATACGGCCTTGGTCCAGGATGCGCCCTTCATCTATAATGTTGAACTGATCCTGACAGACGACACGCGCGATACACTTGATCTCGCATTCAGTTTGAAAACCGCCGAAGATCTGGGTCTGGATCTCAATCAATCCGCAGCCTATGGCGCTGTGCTCGATGTGTTCAGTGTAGACACCGAACTCGGCGCCGCGCTGGCGGATATCACTGAGGAAGCAGAATTTTTGCAAGTCTATGATTTGCTGCTCCCGCAACGCACGGATGCTGCGACGCGATATCTGTCATCGCAAGGCAGCGCTGTGTTCGGCGCGCTGGGCAATCGCTTGAAGGCTGTGTCCGGTACAGGCGAACGCAATATGGGGCTGTGGGCACAGGAATACACCACCATTATCGACATTGACGCAGACACGAATGTGCCCGGCTATAATGGCAGCGGCCTGGGCTTTGCGGCAGGCATAGATCGCCGGCTGGGGCCAATTGATGTCCTGGGTCTGTTCGTCAATTATTCAAGCGGCGATTTTGAAGAAAAAACCGGCGGCACGAACCCTGTCACGACGAGTGGTTTTGGCGTCGGGCTGTATGCCAAGGAATCGATTGGCTGGCTTGATCTCGCCATCTCCAGCCAAGTCAGCACCATTGACTTTAACAGCCGCCGCGAAGTTGATCTCGCGGATGCGACCTATGTCCAGACGGGCCAGTGGGGCGGCACCAGCGCGATGACCAGCGCCAGTCTCTCAACCGAGGTCACGCGCAATCAGTTCTATGCCCGACCACAAGTCTCAGTCGACTTTTTCCAGCTGGAACAGGAGGCTTATACCGAAACCGGTGACGATCGACTGGCGGTCTCTGTCGAGTCAGCAAAGACGGATCAAGCCAATGCCACAGCGCTGATGGAATTTGGCGCGCGTCTGCCAGTCGGCGATCGCAACCCCGCCTTTATCATCCCGGAAATCTCGCTGGGTTATCGCAGCGAACTCTCATCTTCGCCATATCAGACGACGGCAAGATTTCTAGGCTCCGAGGAGACGTTCGAAATCCTCGCGCAGGATACATTCTCCGATGCCATCCTGGCCGGGATTTCACTTAGCACGGAGTCCGTGATGGGCACGGCGCGGTTTGGCTATGATATTGAAGTCGCTGATGAGGGCCTTATCCATTTTGGCGGCGCGACGCTGAAACTGAAGTTCTAACCCGGTCTGCGCTCCCGCGACGTGAGACGCCAAAAACCCGCCACCCCCTCTAGCCATGTCTCTGCCTCTGCCCGATACACATCAAAAGCGATAGATTTGGAGGATCGGCATGGGCAGTTTCACGGACAAGACAGTTTGGATCACCGGGGCATCGTCCGGGATCGGAAAAGCGCTGGCCAAGGCGTTCTCCGATGCCGGTGCGAAAATCATCCTGTCCGGCAGACGCGTCGAAGCCTTGCAAGAGGTGGCTGACGGCCTGTCGACACCGTCACTGCTGCTGCCGTTCGAAGTGACGGATTATGACGTGCTTCAAAGCAAAGTCGACGCGGCCTGGGAGTGGGCCGGCAGCGTCGACATTCTGGTCAATAATGCCGGCGTCAGTCAGCGCAGTCTGGCGATCAAGACCGACCCACAAGTCTATACCGACTTGATCAATATCGATCTCATTGCGCCGATCTGGCTGACCCAGTTGCAATTGGCCCGTATGGTCAAAGCTGGCGGCGCACACATTATCGCGATCAGTTCTGTCGCGGGGCGGATTGGACCGCCATTGCGAACGGCCTATGCTGCAGCCAAACATGGCCTGATCGGTTATATGGACTCGCTGCGCACAGAAGTATCCGTTCGCCACAATATCCATGTCACCAATGTGTTGCCCGGTTCCGTCGCGACGAATGTCTCACGCAACGCACTGACCGCGGACGGCTCGTCACGCGGAAAGTCGGATGCAAATATTGATGGCGGCGATGATCCCGCTGATCTTGCCGCAGAAATTCTGCAAGCCATCGAGAACAAGACGCCGGAGCTGATCTTCGCCAAAGGCATGGAGCTGGAGGCGGCGCAACAGCGGCAGAGCAACCCTGAAGCCTTGTTCGAAATGATGAACCAGATGGGCGCGCAAATCGCCGAACGCTACGAGTCCGGCGACGACGCTTAGCGATTCTGTCGATTCTCGATCAAATCATCGACGACTTCCGGTTCGGCCAGCGTTGACGTATCGCCGAGATTGTCGAAGCTATTTTCGGCGATTTTGCGCAGGATCCGCCGCATGATCTTGCCAGAGCGTGTCTTTGGCAGGCCTGTGGCAAACTGAATCAGATCCGGACTGGCAATCGGACCAATCTCGGCGCGGACATGGCGGACAAGATCGGCTTTCAAGTCGTCATCCGCCACCACACCGGCGCGTGGCGTCACATAGGCATAGATGCCCTGCCCCTTAATGTCATGCGGGTAACCAACCACAGCCGCCTCTGCGACCGCGTCATGCGCGACCAGTGAGCTTTCGACTTCCGCTGTCCCCATGCGGTGGCCAGAGACATTGATCACATCGTCGACGCGGCCGGTGATCCAGTAGAACCCGTCTTCATCGCGCTTACAGCCATCGCCGGTGAAATAATTGCCCGGATAGGTCGAAAAATAAGTGTCCGCAAAGCGCTGATGGTCACCATACACGGTGCGCATCTGGCCAGGCCAGCTCTCCGTCATGATCAGATTCCCTTCCGTGGCGCCGTGAAGCTCAACACCATCTGCGTCCACCAATTTTGGCTGGACCCCAAAGAAGGGATGGCTCGCGGCACCCGGTTTCTGATCCGTCGCGCCGGGCAGAGGCACCATCATGCAGGCGCCGGTTTCAGTCTGCCAATAAGTATCAACGATGGGACAACGCGCCTCGCCGACCGTGTGATAATACCATTCCCAGGCTTCGGGATTGATCGGTTCGCCAACTGAGCCGAGCAAGCGGAGCGATTTACGGCTGGTCGCGTTGACCGGCCCCTCGCCTTCCCGCATCAACGCGCGAATAGCCGTTGGCGCCGTGTAGAAAATCGTCACCTGGTGCTTGTCGCAGGCCTGCCAGAAGCGGCTCGCATCCGGATAGGTGGGCACACCTTCAAACATCATACTCGTCGCGCCATTGGCGAGCGGCCCATAGACAATGTAGGAATGCCCCGTGACCCAGCCGACATCGGCGCTGCACCAGTACACATCGTCTTCTTTCAGATCGAACACATATTCATGCGTCATCGATGCCCAGACCAGATAGCCGCCCGTCGTGTGCAGCACGCCTTTTGGTTTTCCGGTTGATCCAGAGGTATAGAGGATGAAAAGCGGATCTTCAGCATTCATTGGCTCAGGTGGGCATTCGGCACTAACGCCATTTGCGGCCTCGTGCAGCCAGATATCGCGGCCAGCTTTCATATTCACAGGATTGCCCGTGCGCCGGACCGTCAGAACTTTCTCGACCATGCCGCCTGCGAGGTCACAGGCCTTATCGACATTGTCTTTAAGCGGCACGATCCGGCCGCCGCGCACGCCTTCATCCGCCGTGATCAGAAATTTGCTATCGCAATCGGTAATCCGGCCTGAAAGCGCTTCCGGGCTAAAGCCACCAAACACGATCGAGTGGACGGCGCCAATGCGGGCGCAGGCCAGCATCGCATAAGCCGCTTCCAGAATCATTGGCATATAGATCGTGACGCGGTCGCCTTTCCTGACGCCCATATCCTTCAACACATTCGCGAACCGGCAAACCGCTTTGTGAAGCTGTTTGTAAGTGACTTTGGCATCATCCGCCGGGTCGTCACCTTCCCAGATCAACGCAACCTTGTCGCCGCGCGCTTCAAGGTGGCGATCGATGCAATTATAGGCCACATTCAACTCGCCATCACTGTACCATCGCACGTGCAGATCCGACTTGTCCCAGCTGACATCTTTGATCTTGGTATACGGCTTCGACCAGTCCAGCCGCTTGCCATGTTCGGCCCAGAAGCTCTCCGGATCCGAAATTGAAGCAGCATACATTTCTCTATACTTTTCCGGTGTCAGGTTCGCTTGCGCCGCAAAGGCTTCAGGGACTGGGTAAAGGGCGGTGTCACTCATACTGTTTGCTCCATTGAGCCTGGCTGTTTCCTCAGCGCCCACAATGCGGATTTGTCGGGCGAGGTAAAGCCCGGCCTATGTCGGTTAACTGATCTATCGCGAGGGAACGACCGGCATCAGCATCAGATGGCGATTAATTAACCAAATGAGCGTCCGGCATTGGACTTGCAATGCTGTTCGCATGGCTTCCAAAATCATCCCGTTCAAGCGCCCAGAACCTGCCCCAGCAGCCCGATCTCCGTTCCTGCCGCCGGTTCCGGAAGAACGCGTCGCAGCCCTGCCAGAATGGCTTAAAGACATGGACGTCGCCTGGATCTTCGAGGCGGCAGAGCAACGCTTGGTAAAACCTGGTCGGCAAGACCCGGGTGCAGACGATAAGTGACCATCTGAGAGCCTATTTTCGGGCGCTAAAAGCACTGCCCAATCGGGACATAATTACCCGCTTTTCGCCCGCGACAGTTGGTAACCTGACTTTTTTTGCAAAAGTAAACTATATGTTTCCGGGACTGACCGATTTTTCGGCGTGCTTTTCCCGATTGGAAATGTTTCGCTGGTATCGCGGTTAACCATAACAAAAGTGGCGAAAACGCCCGTGCGTTCCAGAAAAGGCTGCCTCCCAAATGCCCTCCTTCCCGACCTCCGTTCGTACCGCTGGATTCATCCTGTTGGCATTTCTGGCCTATTTCGTCTTCAGAGGCATCACCCGCGCCCCGGCTGAGCCCGAGCCGACAGCCTCCAGCGCCGCACAAGCGGCCGAAGCGCGATTACCGGAAGTCATTGTCCGCCCAGCCATTCTGACCCCGCATACTGTCAGTGTGTCTCTCAAAGGCAGCACTGAGCCTGATCGCGAAGTGACGGTTCGCTCAGAAACCATGGGCACGG
>CAYGUD010000095.1:3905-7660 GCA_964352865.1 uncultured Hyphomonas sp. | reverse complement strand
CTGAGTGCGAGTTATTCTCCTGGCCCTTGGAGTTTGGGCCATGAGCGATGCGCAGGACTTCCGGATCGGGTTGATCCTTCGGCGTCGCAGGATGGATTTCCAGATCGCCAAAACAATTGGCAAATTCCATATGCTTTTCGCGCGTCAGGTCATGCTGATCCCGGAAGAAGACGACTTGGTATTTGAGCAAGGCTGCACGGACTTCATCAACCAGGGCGGCATCAAAATTCGCAATATCAGCGCCAATCAGTTCCGCACCGATGGCCGGTGATAACAGTCGCGGCTCAAATTTTGTGAACTCAGTATTGGCGTCGTAAGCCATGTTACCTCCCAATTTTCCTTTAAGGGTAACACAGGCGACCTTTTGACCCTAGCACCGTTTTAGATTTGCGCTTTGATCATGTTCAAAGCCGCTTCGACGGTTGCCATGCGGATTTCATAGCGACCAATATCTCCGAGTGTGAGCATCTCGTGCATCATCGCCTTATTCTCGCGCGCGCAAGCAATATGGACCGTGCCCACTGGCTTCATCGGTGTTCCGCCGCCGGGTCCTGCTATGCCGGTAACGGCAATTGCGAGATTGGCGCGACTATGTTCCATCGCGCCTTCCGCCATCAATCGCGCAACAGGCTCCGAGACCGCGCCATAATCAGCGATGACATCCCCTGCAACGCCGAGGACTTCTGCTTTAGCCGCGTTGGAATAGGTTACAAACCCGCGTTCAAGGACTTTCGAAGAGCCTGCAAACTCAGTAAATAGCGCAGCGATCAAGCCTCCGGTGCAGCTTTCCGCAGTGGCGATTTTGACACGGCGTTCCATGGCTTCATCCATCGTCAGCAAGGCGAGATTTCGAATACGATCTGGAAACATAGACTTGTCCTAATCTGCTCCTGCTACGGGTGACAAGACCGCACTGGCTTGCGCGGCGATGCCTTCGCGTCTGCCCGTAAAGCCAAGACCTTCTGTCGTCGTCGCTTTGACGCTAACCGCATCGAGAGGCAAGCCTGTAATATCGGCTGTCCGTTGGCGCATGGCGTTTCGATGAGGTTTCACTTTTGGAGCTTCACAAATCACCGTCACGTCGCAACTTGTGAGCTGCCAGCCAGCGTCTTTCGCGATCTCAACCGCATGCTTCAGGAAAGTTGCAGAGTCTGCGCCCTTCCATTGCGGATCAGATGGCGGAAAATGGTCGCCAATATCACCAAGCGCCGCGGCGCCCAGAATTGCGTCAGTCAAAGCATGCCAAGCAACATCGGCATCAGAATGCCCATCAAGTTTTTGCGAATGAGGGATGGTGACACCGCAAAGCGTCACACCATCACCGGGCACCAGGGCATGAACGTCAAAGCCGCTTCCAAAGCGAGGGGCATTAACAGATGTCATCAGCATACGCTCCATATGGCGGTGATCGTCTGGATGGGTAATTTTAGCCAGGCGCTCGTTCCCCTCAATCAGCGTAACAGTGCCACCCATTGCCTCGATGGCGGCAAGGTCATCAACAAAATCGCCGCCATTTGAAAGGGCCTTCTGGATCATTTGATACTCAAAAGCCTGCGGGGTTTGCACGCGGTAGAGGTGCGCGCGGTCGACCGCTTCAACGCGTTCCGCTGTTTTTCGCTTCAGTGCATCGACGACTTGCAGGGCAGGGGCGGCGGCGTCTGAAGTCTTCAAAGCATCGATCAAGCGCGAAATTGTATCAGCGGTTAATCCAGGACGGGCGGCATCGTGGATTAAGACCGACTCGGTTTGGGCCGAGCAAGCATCAAGGCCTGCAAGAACTGATGCGGTGCGGGTTTCGCCGCCTGCCAAGATTTGAATATTCGCCGGGCAATGCGCGCGATAATTATCGATTTCACCGTCCGGAACGACGAGAATACACTCATCAATACCTGGATGGCTGGCAAAAGTCTCAAGGGACCACTTGAATACGGGCTGCGTGCCGAGCATTCGACGCTGTTTGGGAACAGCACCTCCAGCGCGTTCACCGCGTCCGGCAGCAACAATAATGGCGGCAATAGACATTGAGGCTGCATAACGCGTTGCGGTAAAAAAGCCACACGACTTTGGCGAACAGGTCATCGAAATTCATTGCCCCACTTTTGTGCACCGCAAAAATGTGATTTTAAAGCCAACATGATGAAAATGCCCGCATTTCAGGCAGAGCGTGTGTGGTTGGCTCCAATGTCAGGATCCACAGACGCGGCCTTTCGGCGCCAAGCCGTGCGCTATGGCGCTCCTATTGTCGTGTCCGAAATGGTGGCAGGTGAGGCGCTGATGCGCGCGCGCCCAGATGTGGTTCGAAAGACTTGCCGCCATGACGGGAAAGGTCTCTGGGTTGTGCAGCTTGCCGGACGTCGTTCAGAAGACATGCGCGCCGCTGCAGAAATCCTGGTCGATGCGGGGGTCGACGTCATCGATATCAATATGGGCTGCCCGTCCAGACAAGTGACCGGCGGCAATTCCGGATCCGCCCTGATGCGTGAGCCTGAGCTCGCATTGCAAATCATTCAAGCCACATTGGAAGGCGCTGGCGATATTCCCGTGACTTTGAAAATGCGGCTTGGGTGGGATCACACATTGCTGAACGCACCCGAGATTGCCTCAGCCGCAATTGATCAAGGCGTGCAATTGCTAACCGTGCATGGACGCACACGTTGCCAATTCTATAAAGGTGAAGCCGACTGGCAGGCGATCCGCGCCACTGTCGAAGCCGTCAATGTTCCTGTGATTGCAAATGGCGACATTCATGACGCGCCAGCAGTGAAGGCTGCGCTGGTGCAATCCTCTGCTTATGGCGTAATGATCGGCCGCGCCGCGATGGGGCAGCCCTGGCTGCTGGGTGAGATAGACGCTGATCTTGACGGCCGCGACTATCAGGTGCCGTCGCTAGACCAGCAAGTCGACGGCTTGTGTGAGCAGATCGAAGACAGTCTGAGCCTATACGGGACGCGGCTGGGCATTCGGATGGTGCGCAAACATATTGCAGCGCATATTGATAAAGTAGAATTGCCGCTGAGCGACATAGACCGCCGCAGCCTGCGCGCTGATCTCTGTCGCCTTGACGATTGTCAGCGACTGATCGCAAACCTTCAGGCCGTTTATGCTGGTCGACTATTGAGAGCAGCGGCATGATGACGTCGATAGATCTGATCGGGTTGGCCCCGTTTGCCTTGCTTGCTCTGGATGAGCGCCGCCGCATCAACGCCGCTAACCCGGAGGCGCAAGCCTTTCTCGGGCATTCAGAGCGGGCCATGTATCGTAAGCCGCTGAGTGAGGTCCTGTTTCATGATTCACCGGTCTTCGGGCTGATCGACAAAGCGGAGACGCTGCAAGGCGATGTCACGGCGCACGGTATTCCTTTCAATGGACCTTCTCTGCGTAAACAGCGGGTGTTGGATTTACGCCTGCGACCGCTTCAGGATGGCGGCATCATTATTGGCATGACGGAGGCAAACCAGCCCGAGCTCGTCAATAACAACCCAGCCGGCGTTGCTGCCTTCGGGCGCATTCTGGGCCACGAGGTGAAAAATCCGCTGGCCGGTATTTCCGGCGCGGCGCAGCTATTGTCCAGAAACGCCCGCGACGATCAGTCGGCAATGATCGGCATCATTCAAAGCGAGACGCGTAGAATAGAGCGTCTGGTGTCTCGCCTGTCTGCGTTCGAGCTCTTTTCTGCGCCGGCCAAAGAGCGCCTGAACATTCATGAGCTTCTTGACCGGGTCATCGCTGCTGAAGAGGCTGCGCATCAAGGTAAA
>CAYGUD010000095.1:0-3895 GCA_964352865.1 uncultured Hyphomonas sp. | reverse complement strand
AGGCTATTCAGAATATTCTGAGAAACGCTGTTGAAGCTACGCTCGCGCACACGCAAAGCCCTCAAATTTCAATCGAAACGGCGTTCGAAACTGGTTTTGCAATCGCCCGCAAAGACGGAAGCAAAGGTCTGGGCCGCGCCGTGCGCGTAACAATAGAAGACAATGGCTCCGGCGTGCCGCCAGAGAAAAAGGCACGAATGTTCGACATGTTCATGTCTTCCAAATCCGGTGGCCGAGGTCTCGGTCTAAGCGTCGTCAATGAAATCCTGTCGGCGCACGAGGGGCGCATCAAAGTCGACAGCAAGCCTGGTTTGACGCGCTTTTCAATATTCCTCCCACTGCCACGACCACAAAAATCATGACTCAACACACAGTTCTTCTCGCAGAAGACGATGCCAGCATCCGGTTGATCGTTAATCAGACGCTTGTCTCTGCCGGCTATGCCGTGCGTGCAACCAGCTCACCTGAGGCGCTTGAGCGATGGGTGAGGAACGGGGAGGGCGATATTGTCGTCACCGACGTTTACTTAACGGACACGCCGATTTTCGAGCTGCTGCCTTCATTCAAGCTCGTCAGGCCAGACTTGCCGATCATTGTGATGAGCGGCCAGAACACAATTCTGACGGCAGCCTCAGCCGCACAGCATGGCGCTTATGACTATTTGCCCAAGCCATTCGATATTGATCAGTTGACGGATATGGTCGGACGAGCGCTGTCGGACGCGAAACCCGGCGCCAAACAATCGCTGGAAAAAACAACTGAAGACGCCGGCAATAGCGCCCAGCCTCTGGTTGGTCGGTCCGCTGTGATGCAAGACGTGTATCGAACCATTTCCCGTGTGATGAATACAGACCTTACCGTGCTGATTGAAGGCGAGTCAGGCACAGGCAAGGAACTCGCAGCGCGGGCGATCCATGATCTGGGGCAAACTCGATCCGGCGCGTTCTATTCTCTCGATCTGGCGACTCAGCCGGCTTCGGATGTCAGCGGCGAGCTGTTCGGTGGCGATCAAAAGCCTGGCATAGCGTTTGACCGTGACGCGACGATCTATCTCGATGAAGTCGGAGACCTTAGTCAGGAAGCCCAGACACAACTGGTAAAGCTGATGCGCGAAGACGGGGGCGCCCGTATTGTTGCGTCGACGCGGCAACCGCTCTCGGCTCTGGTAGATTCTGGTGAGTTCCGCGAGGATCTCTACTATCGCATGAATGTTGTGCGGATCGAGATGCCGCCTTTACGTCGCCGAAAAGAAGACATTTCCGAGCTCGTAAAGGCATTTCTTATTCGCGCTGAGGCGCGCGGCTTGGCGCAAAAACAGATATCTCCATCGGCCATGGATTTGATGTTGGCCTATGATTGGCCGGGTAATGTGCGAGAACTCGAAAACCTGATTTTTCGTTTGGTCGCGCTCAGTCCAGATGCGATGATTTCGCAGCGCGATATTGAACGGGAGCTGCGCGCGGAATCTCTGAAAGAGTTGAATCCCGAAACCTCATTTGAAAGCGAAGCTGAAACGCTTCTTCACAGATATGTAATGGCGGACTTGTTGAAAGGCGGTGAGGATGGGGATAAAATCTACCAATCCGTCCTCGAACAAGTTGAGCGGCCACTGATCAAGCTCGCATTGAGTGTGACGTCTGGAAACAAACTCCGCACTGCGGCGCTTCTAGGGGTCAATCGTAATACATTGCGGGCGCGGATGACGGTCCTTGGAATGACAGAAGACTGATTGACCAAAGGACAAAGTGTTGCTCTAAATCACCAGTGTTGCACATTAGCGACAGTGTAGGTTAGAGGTCTGCCTTTGACATCGAGCGTGTTGGCTACTCTTCGTCGGAATGGCGGGCTTTGGTTCCAAGGCCTGTTTATACTTGCAGGCGTATTCAGCGCCGCAGCGACGATTTTTGCCCTCGGTCGCAGCAGCCCCACAGACGATATCCCAGAAGGCTTGATGACATTGCTCATCGCCAATCTGGTTATCCTGGTTGCGCTGGGCTGGATGATTCTCTCTCGTTACCGCGCCATACGGCGCAATCCAGACATGGCAAGCGGGGGACGGCTGACGCGGCGATTCATGGTGCTGTTCGGAACCGTAGCGATGATTCCAGCCATCGTCGTGTCGATGTTTCTATGGCTGACGATTACGCGCGGCATTGATACCTGGCTGGGCGATACCGTTCTGACCCTCGTCGATGAATTTGCGACGATAACCGCCGAGAGCGGCGAAGAATTTGCGTTTCGCTTCGAAGCCGACGCTTTAGCAGTCGCCGATGATGTGGATGCCGCTGCAGAAAGCTTTCAATCCAACCCTGATGCGTTCGAGCCATTTTTCAGTCTCGTTGCCACGTATCGAGACTTCTCTGCGGCGTTTATCATTGACCGCAATGGCCAACGCCTTGCGGAGGCCGAGAACCTGACTCCTGGTGCGAATTACGCCCCGCCGGTTGAGGAGGACTTTGTCGCGGCGGATCGCGGCGAGACCGTCGCCGTGCTTCGGCGTCAGGCGGGCTACACGTTTGCGCTGAAGAAGCTTGCCAATTTTGAAGACAGCTATCTGTACTTGATCAGGCCGATCAATGCCGAGCTGTTCGAGCGCCTGGACCGGGCGCGCAATGCCCAGGCGCAGTACGAACTCGCACAACAGCGCAGTACAGAAATTCAGACTCTGTTTGTGGTCGCCTATTTGCAAATTGTCGCGCTTGTCTTGCTCTTGTCGGTTCGTCTGGCGCAAGAAATTGCTGACCGCATCTCCCAACCTATTAGCCGTCTGGCCGTCGCAGCACTTGAGGTGAGTGAAGGGCGCCGCGGCGTGGCCGTGCCCTTGCCTGAGCCGGAAGATGAAGTCCGGGTCCTGTCCAATTCATTCAATCTTATGACACGCCAGCTCGACGAGCGGCGGGACGATCTGGTTTCAGCGCGCGAGGATGCAGAGCAGCGCCGACGCTTTCTTGAAACACTTTTGGTCGAGCTAAGTTCAGGAGTGATACGCGTTGACGCATCTGGCTTCGTGACCATTGCCAATCGATCCGCGGAAACACTTCTCAATCTCGGACGTCTGGATGGTCGGCCATTGTCAGAGATCAGCCCCGAGATCTGGAAACGGGTGACCGAGGCGAAAGACATGCGCGGCCAGGATGACTCCTTTATCAATCTGATGACGGATGACGGATTGCGGCACGTGCGTTTGAAAGTCACGTCAGACACCGTGGACGGTTTCGTTGTGACCCTGGATGATACAACGCGCCTGATCTCGGCTCAGCGGCAACTGGCCTGGCGAGATGTCGCCCGGCGAATTGCGCATGAAATTCGCAATCCACTGACCCCTATCCAACTGTCGACGGAAAGGATCCGCAGGCGTTATGGCGATCAGATAAATGATGAGGACGGCGTATTCGAGCGCTGCATCAACACGATTCTGCGCCAGGTTTCAGATATCGGACATATGGTCCAGGAATTCTCAGATTTTGCTCGGATGCCAAAGCCGACGCCGAGCCGGTTCGATCTCGCCGCGCTGATCACGGACGTCGTCTTTGCACAGCGTGTGGTAAACCCTGATTTCAAGTTTAGCCTGAGCTTGCCGCCCGACGGGTTGTCGATCCTGGGGGATGAGCGACTATTGGGGCAGGCCCTTACGAACATTGTCAAAAATGCTGCAGAGTCGCTTTCGGGAAGACCGGTGAATGACGAAACGCAAGGGCAAATCAGTGTCACCGTGCCACCTGCGAACGATGACGATCAAATCGTCATTCGCATCGAAGATAATGGGCCTGGATTTCCCGAAGATGTGCGCGAGCAATTGCTCGAGCCTTACGTCACCGCACGTGAAGGTGGAACTGGACTCGGTCTTGCGATCGTGAACCGAGTGATCATGGACCATGGCGGCAGCGTACAATTA
>CAYGUD010000094.1:0-7706 GCA_964352865.1 uncultured Hyphomonas sp. | reverse complement strand
TCCTGACCGGCGGTGTCGACGCGAATGCCTTGCAGCGCCCGAAACGCTTTTTTGGGGCAGCGCGGAATGTTGAACATGGCGGATCGCTGACAATTGTCGCGACGGCGTTGATTGATACTGGTTCGCGTATGGACGAAGTGATCTTTGAAGAGTTCAAAGGTACGGGGAATTCCGAGATCGTGCTTGATCGCAAAGTTGCCGACAAACGAACCTTCCCGGCCATCGACATCATGAAGTCGGGCACGCGGAAAGAAGAGCTGATCACTGAAAAAGGTCAACTTCAGAAGATTTACGTATTGCGACGCATTCTCAATCCAATGGGGACCTCGGACGCGATCGACTTCTTGCTCGATAAGCTCAAGCAAACCAAGAATAATGATGAATTCTTCGAGGCCATGAAGAACTAGCCATGGGCCTGCGCCGGGACACAATTTGTGCTCTGGCCAGCGGTCCGCCGCCGGCAGCTATATCCATCCTGAGAGTCTCGGGTCCAGACGTTGGCGAAATTGTCGCTACGGTTCTGTCCCGTGATTCCCTTGTGCCCAGATCTGCCACACTGACAGATGTCTTCGGCCCAACCGGTGATCTAATCGACACGGGTCTGGCCACGTTCATGCCAGGTCCAGCAAGTTATACCGGCGAAGACACGTTGGAAATCTGCTTGCATGGTGGCCGGATGATTACGGAGCTTGCGCTCAAATCTGTCATGGCCGCGGGCGCCCGCCTCGCAGATCCTGGTGAATTCACGCGGCGCGCGTTCGAAGCCGGCAAGCTCGACCTGACCCGGGCCGAAGCCGTTGCGGATTTGATCGATGCTGAAAGTGAAGCGCAATTGGCGCAAGCCTTGAAGCAAATGGATGGTGCGTTGGAAACGCTCTATGCCACGTGGCGCGCAGATCTGACCAAGTGCCTGGCATTGCTTGAGGCCAGTATCGATTTTCCCGACGAAGAGGATGCGCCGGACCGCGTCGATACGCCGGTCATGGAAACGCTGACTGCGCTCGAACAAGACCTGGAAAATGCCTTGGCCGAAGGAAATATCACGGAGCGTATCCGCGATGGATTTAGAGTCGCCATTCTTGGAAAGCCCAATGCAGGGAAGTCGACGCTGCTCAATCAATTGGCCAAACGAGATGCGGCAATTGTCACAGACATTCCCGGTACGACCCGCGACGTGGTGGAAGTTCGTCTGACTCTTGGGGGGTATTTGGTCTGGCTTTCTGATACGGCAGGGCTTCGCGAAACCTCAGACCTGGTTGAGGCCGAGGGTGTCCGCCGAGCGATGAAGGCGGCGGAGGCAGCGGACCTTCGCATCTGGCTTATTGCGGATTCGGAAGACCAAGAATCTGACTTGGTCAAACCCGGAGATCTGGTCATTGCCAACAAGTCCGACCTGGGACGGACTGGGAATGTTTCACGTGAAACACTCCGCATCTCCGCAAAGTCGGGCGACGGGGTCGATCTCCTGGAGGCGAAGATCATCGAGCGGCTTTCTGGTCTCACACAAAATATCGGGGCGCCGATGATTACGCGCGCCCGTCACCGCCAGGGGATAGAGCGCGCACTTGGATACTTGCAGCAAGCAAAAATGCACCTCGCGTCTGGAGTGGGCGCGGAGTTTATTGCTGAGGATGTCCGTCTCGGAACCCGTGAGCTTGGGATGCTGACAGGGCACATTGATCCGGACACTGTCCTTGGCGCTGTGTTTTCTTCCTTTTGTATCGGCAAATAGTCTATGTCTCGGTGGCTGAGTATTATATGACGCCTCGAGACAGAGGCACCTGATCATGAGCGAAAAATCGGAATTCGACGTAATTATCGTCGGCGGCGGCCATGCCGGTTGTGAAGCGGCATCCGCCGCAGCGCGCACCGGCGCGCGGACAGCGTTGATCACACACAAGATTGAAACAATCGGCGAGATGTCTTGCAATCCGGCAATTGGCGGATTGGGCAAGGGGCATCTTGTCCGGGAAATCGATGCTTTGGACGGCCTGATGGCGCGCGTCGCGGATCAGTCCGGCATTCAGTTCAGGATGTTGAACCGGTCTAAAGGACCCGCGGTTTGGGGTCCGCGTGCGCAGATTGATCGCAAACTCTATCGCCAGGCCATGCAGGCAGAAATCTTGAACCACGAAAACCTCGCGGTCATTGCTGACGGGGTCGAGGACGTGATCGTGGAAGATGATCTGATCGTGGGAGTCGTGGGTGAGTCTGGTAAGCACTATGCTGCGAAAGCCGTGGTGATAACGACTGGGACTTTTCTCAAAGGCGTTATCCATCGCGGCGCCGAGCGAATTCCCGCTGGCCGCGTCGGGGAAAAGCCCGCGATTGGTCTGTCGGACCGGCTTTATGGTTTGGGCCTTCCAATGGGACGCCTCAAAACCGGTACACCTGCGCGACTGGATGGAAAGACAATCGATTGGGATCGTCTGGAAATGCAACCGGCGGACGATGACCCGATTCCATTTTCCTACCTCACAGACAAGATCGACGTGCCCCAGGTTTCATGTGGCATTACCTTCACCAATGAAGCCACGCACGAAATCATCGCCAAGAACATCAATCAATCGGCAGTTTATTCGGGTGCGATTGCCGGGCGCGGTCCTCGCTATTGCCCGTCGATTGAAGACAAGATCCATCGCTTCGCGGATAAAACACGGCATCAGATCTTCCTTGAGCCAGAGGGTCTGGATGATGACACAGTCTATCCGAACGGCATCTCGACATCGCTTCCGCGAGATGTGCAGGACGTGTTCGTGCGCGAGATTGAAGGCCTGGAAAATGTTGAAATCCTCGAGCATGGCTATGCGATCGAATATGATTATGTCGACCCGCGCGCCTTGGATATCGGCTTACAAGTCAAAGCGCTTTCGGGACTTTTCCTGGCCGGGCAGATAAATGGCACGACAGGATATGAAGAAGCGGGCGCCCAGGGCCTGGTCGCGGGATTGAATGCGGCACGTTTCGGGCGCGGTGAACCGCACGCAACATTTGATCGAGCGGAAGCCTACATTGGTGTGATGATCGATGATCTGGTGACGCGCGGAGTCACCGAACCCTATCGGATGTTTACGTCCCGCGCGGAATACCGATTGTCGCTTCGGTCTGACAATGCTGATCAACGTCTGACCGAGCGCGGTATCGAACTAGGTCTGGTCGGACCTGATCGCGCGAAGATGTTTCACGTGAAACAATCCGCGCTCGTGGACGGGCGAAATTTGCTGCAATCGAGCAAGATGACTCCGAATGAAGCCCAGCGACATGGTTGGAAAGTCAATCAAGATGGCCAGCGAAGAAGCGCCTGGGACTATCTCGCTTACCCGACCATCACGATGACGGAGATTGAAGCAGCGTTTCCCGATATTGAGGGTATGGATCCCAAGATCAAATCGCAGCTCGAGATTGAAGCCATGTATGCCGGATATATCGAGCGGCAAAAGGAGGATGTCGAGGCGCTTCGCCGGGAAGAGTCTTTGGAGCTTCCCAAGGGAATTGATTATGGCGCAGTCGGTGGTCTGACCAATGAAGTGCGCGCGAAACTCGAACAAGTCCGACCGGCCACACTTGGACAGGCGGCGCGAATCGAAGGTATGACCCCGGGCGCATTGACGGCACTACTGGCATTTGTCCGCCGCCGTCCAGATCGGAAACGCAAACATGGCTGATCATGATGGGTTTGGGCCAGAGGCCTTCCAGGAGCTGACGAATGTTTCACGTGAAACACTCCAGCGGATTGAGATCATTGTGAGCGAGCTCGACGACTGGCGCACACGGATGAATCTGATTGGCCCGTCTGAATTCGACCAGGTCTGGCGCCGACACGTCCTGGATTCGTGGCAATTGTTTCCTCATATTCCAGATGATGGGCACACGGTTGATCTTGGCTCCGGCTCCGGCTTCCCGGCATTGGTATTAGCGGCGGGATTCGCGCATCAGGATGCATATATGACGATGATCGAGAGTGTCGGAAAAAAGTGTGCCTTCCTGCGCGCGGCTGTTCAAGCGGCAGGTTTGCGGGCGAAAACAATCCAAGGGCGTGTCGAGGCCGTTAACCCTGTGCAAGCCCATTGCGTCATGGCGCGGGCGTTCGCGCCGCTGCCAAAACTCTTGGATTACGCGGCCCCCTGGTTAGAAAATGGTGCTTATGGGGTTTTCCCCAAAGGCCGACGCTGGCAAGAAGAATTGACGGCAGCCTTGGAATCCTGGAGATTCGCCTACGAAGCGATTCCCTCTGTAACTGGGGATGGGGCTATTTTGAAGATCTCGGAGGTTTCACGTGTCGAACCCTAATACGCGCATACTTGCTATCGCCAACCAAAAAGGTGGCGTCGGCAAAACTACAACCTCTATCAATTTGGGGACTGCCTTGGCGGCCGTTGGCCGAAAAGTCCTGGTAATCGACTTTGATGCCCAGGGGAATGCCTCAACCGGACTTGGTATTACCCGGCCGGAACGGCAACTGACCACGTATGACGTGGTCGTACATGATCAGTTTCTTGGCGATGCAGTGCTCAGTACCCTGGTCCCCCGCCTGGATATCGTTCCAGGTGACGAAAATCTGGCAGGTGTTGAAACCGAATTGTCGACGGATCCGCACCGATCCTATCGCCTGCGGAACGCGCTGCGGACTTATGTTCAGGAGGCGGCTCAACGCGGCCTGACAGAGTATGATTATATCCTCATCGATTGTCCGCCCTCACTTTCGGCCCTGACCATCAATGCTATGACCGCGTCTGATTCGTTGCTGGTGCCCTTGCAATGCGAATTCCTGGCGCTTGAAGGATTGAGTCAGCTTCTGAAAACGGTCGAACTGGTCCGCTCCGGCCTTAACCCGGACCTGGATATTCAAGGCGTTGTGCTGACCATGTATGATCGGCGCAATAATCTTTCCGACCAGGTGGCAGATGAAGTCCGTTCTGTCCTCGGCGCGAAAGTCTATAATACCGTCATCCCGCGTAATGTCCGACTGTCCGAAGCGCCGAGTTTCGGCAAGCCGGCATTGTTGTATGATTATCGTTGCCCCGGCAGCGAAGCCTATATTCGCCTCGCTTCTGAAATGTTGCAGCGCGAACGCGCGCTTCGGGGGTAGGCATGGCGCCGGATCCATCACGGGGAAAACAAAACCGCCTGGGCAAAGGTCTGTCCGCACTGATCGGTGAAGTTGAAGGGGTTGGTCTGGCAGCGCCTGACGAACCGGCATCAAGCGCGACACCGTCCGCATCTGTGTCAGATTTCGCGGTTTCAGACATCCGTCCGAACCCAGCCCAGCCGCGGCGCACTTTTTCTGAGACAGAACTCGAGGAACTTGCGGCGTCGATCAAGCAACGCGGCGTTTTGCAACCCATCCTGCTTCGACCTGATCCCGATGCTCCAAACCAGTATCAGATTGTCGCGGGTGAACGGCGGTGGCGGGCGGCCCAAAGGGCAGGTCTTAAAACCATTCCAGCCGTGGTCCGCGATATGGACGAGTTGCAACTTCTCGAAGTTGGCATCATTGAAAACGTTCAACGCGAAGACCTGAATCCGATTGAAGAAGCCGAAGCCTATGGCGCTTTGATCAAGCGCTTTGGGCGCACGCAGGAAAACCTCGCCGACAGTGTCGGAAAGTCACGAGCCCATATTGCCAATACGATGCGGCTTCTGAATCTTGGCGAGAGTTCACGTGAACATCTGCGCCAGGGTCGAATCTCGGCGGGCCATGCACGCGCCGCGTTGGGCGCCCCGGATCCGGATCCCGTCGTCGATATGGCCGTCGCCAAGCGCATGTCCGTTCGTGATGTTGAGGCTCTGGTCAAGCGATTGAAAGATGGCAGCGCTCTCGATGCGGTCGCCAAACGAGTTGGTCAATCCGACAAGGACGTCGATACCGAGGCATTGGAAAGTGATCTGGCGCGGGTCCTCGGATTGCGAGTCGATATTCGCCAGGGCCCAAAAGGCGGCGAGCTTCGGATCAGATATGGCGATCTCGAACAATTGGACGAATTGTGCCGGCGGTTGACAGCAAAACGCTCATAATACCTTGAAATATAATGTTTTTATACACTATTTGAGTACCTGATCGGTCGTTTCTCGATGCTGTTTTCCGCTGCGGCAGTCGTCCAGGAGAGCAGATTTCAGTTCACGCACGACGAAAAATCCATACTCTGCGTCTCGTAGGTCGGACGTGGAGATGTAAGCATGGCAGATACAGCATTTGAAGCGGGTGTTGGATTAGAACGCCCTGTCTTGAGTTACCGCGAACCCTCACATCCGGGATATCTCGAGCGCGGCGACGCCGTGCCGCCAGCGTCGGAACTTGATCTCGAAACGCTCGATCTCGCGGATGTCGAGGTTTGGCGGCAGAACAAAATGTGGGACAGGTTCGAGCGATTGCGCAAAGAGGATCCCGTTCACTACACGCCCGACAGTGTTTTTGGTCCTTACTGGTCGATCACCCGATACAAAGACATCATGGCGATTGATACCGATCACAAGCGGTTTTCGTCCGACTCGCAGTTTGGCGGCATCACGCTGTCAAACATGTCTGAAGGATTTGTCTCGAAGAGTTTCATCTCGGCCGATGAGCCGGTTCATTCGGCGCAGCGCAAAACCGCGCAACCGGCTGTCGCGCCAACTGCGCTGCGAAATTATGAACCTCTCATTCGGCAGCGAACTCAGGCTGTACTGGACTCTTTGCCAGTTGGTCAGCCGTTCGATTGGGTAGACGCGGTCTCCATCGAACTGACCGCAATGATGCTGGCGACACTGTTCAATTTTCCGCAAGAGCGCCGACGCGAACTGACCAGATGGTCGGACGTCACAACCAATCCCCTTGACCCAGACATTTGTCCGGGCGGGATGGAACAATGGCGGGCGGAACTGACAGAGTGCGCGCAAGTGTTCTGGGAAATCTATCAGGGCCGCAAGAATGCCGACCCGGCAGGCGACTTGATGAGCTTGTTGGCTCATGGCGCCGCAACGCGGGATATGGATCCGCGCGAATTACTCGGCAATGTTATCCTGCTGATTGTCGGCGGGAAGGATACGACCCGCAATTCTATGTCGGTCAGTGTGTACGGGCTCAACAAATTTGCCGACCAATATTCGAAACTGAAATCCAATCCAGATTTGATTCCGAATATGGTGTCGGAAGTCATTCGCTGGCAGACGCCCCTCGCCTACATGCGCCGCACAGCGCTCGAAGATGTCGAGATGCATGGCAAGCTTATTCGCAAAGGCTCGAAAGTTGCGATGTGGTATGTCTCTGGAAATCGCGACGAGACGTTTTGGCAGGAAGACCCGAGCCGCCTGATCATCGATCGCAAGCAAGCGCGCAATCACATTTCATTCGGGTTCGGAATTCATCGCTGTGTCGGCAACCGTCTGGCGGAATTGCAATTGCGAATCCTGTGGGAAGAGATCCTGGCGCGGTTTGAACATGTCGAAGTGCTCGATGAGCCGAGCCGTGTTTCGAGCACATTTGTGAAGGGCTATTCCTGGCTCCCGGTTGTGCTGCACCCGAAAACCTGATCCCGGATCTAGAGAAGAGAGAGATATCAACATGGCCAGAACAATCGGGCGCGCGGCGTATATGCTCTTTCTTGGGGTTTCACTGGCGGCTTGTGCGACCGTCGAAAATGAAGTCGCAATTGATGTTGCAGCCCTCCATTCAAATGCGATTGTCATCGATGCGCACGCCGATATCTCCTTGCCGGAGACGTCGCCGC
>CAYGUD010000093.1:2947-7823 GCA_964352865.1 uncultured Hyphomonas sp. | reverse complement strand
ACATAGGATTGGTCAGGCTGCATGTAACAGGCGACAGAGCCAGTCCCGAGGCCAACCACCCCAACACTGCCAGGCGCGAGGTGGGTTTCGAAGATTTGCCCAATCGGTGTCTGAGATGCGTAGTAAGTGGTGGGTTGCAGTGCTTTCTCGGGAGTCTTGAATTGTGACCCGTGACTGGTCGTCCCATGCATGAGAACCCTAACATCTTCGAGTTCCAGAATTTTTACGACTCCAAAAAAGCCACGTTCAGAATAACCGGCGCCGACCGGATTACCAATGGCGCTGATCCCAAACGCACAAGCAGCGGCGATCATCGGGCCCAAACGGCTATTCCCAGTGAACACAATCGAAATGATCGCGATGAAATGAAGGATACGAAAAACAGTGGTCGCGCCCGTCGCGTCCGCCATGCGGAGAACCAAGGCGCCGCAAAGCGCCACGACCGCGAGCAATGACCAGATCCGAGTACGCCCTTCGCCCATCCACCGCAGACCTGGGCGGATCAGAAGGATAGCGAGCAGCATGAGCGGATACTCAATCACAGAACTGAAGAGTACGGGTGCCAGTAAGGCATTGAAGGCCCCGCCCAAAACGCCCCCCAAGGACATGATAAGATAGAATTCGGTCAAACGTTTCGCTTCCGGGCGATCCTCTGCCATCGCCCCATGGGCCAGCACGGCTGCGAGGAACAAGACTAGCAGATGCATGATGAGTCCCACGATGATGGGCGGGCTCGCAATCGACGACAGTCCTACCGCGGCAGTGGCGACGCCAAGCGGCAGCAATCGATTTGATTGTTCCAGCGATACAACCGGACGTTTGGCAAACACAACAATGAAAGAGGTGATATAAATTACCAGAGGCGCAACCCAGAGGAATGGTACACTGGCAATATCAGTCGAGATATGTGTCGTAACGCCGACCAAAAGGCTGGATGGGACAAACGCGCATGCCAGCCACCAGAAACGTTGCTGCCAGCGGCCGGCTCCTGAAGCTCGGCTACCTTCAGCGGTCTCGACGGCGGCCGCGATCGCAGGGGCTGCACCGCCGCCGGTTGAAAAGGCAATAAGGCCAGAAGCAATAAGTAGAATGGCGAGGGCGCCATATCCGATTGACCAGCTAAATGTTTGAGCGGCGAGTGGTAAAAGTGGCTCAAGCAGCAATGGATATGCCAGCAGGCCTATCAGGGATCCGATATTGCTGGCGCCATACAAGTGGTAAGGATCATGCGCATCGGCGCGTCCAGAGCGGCTATACCAGCTTTGGATCAGCGGCGCGGTGGCGGCGATAACCGCAAATGGCGGTGCGATTGAAAGTGCGAAAACACCGATCAGCCAAAGCGTGGGCTGAGACGGGTTCGGATCTCCGAGTGCGCCTGACAATTGGAATGGGAGCACCAAGGCTGCAGAAACCAGAAAAGCGGCGTGAATTCCGACTTGGGCC
Organism: uncultured Hyphomonas sp.; assembly: GCA_964352865.1. Classification (GTDB taxonomy): domain Bacteria; phylum Pseudomonadota; class Alphaproteobacteria; order Caulobacterales; family Hyphomonadaceae; genus Henriciella. Next base: position 6,380 of record CAYGUD010000093.1, on the reverse strand, counting down.
CGCAACGACGTCACGAAATGGTTCAACAAATGAGCATAGGCATAGCCAAGCAGCAGTGCCGCCTGAAAACAAACCAGTGAGACGTTCCAGACATTTGGCGCGCCGCCCAGCAATGGCGTCGCCATTTTGGCAAACATCGGCTGAACCAGAAATACCAGTGCGGCAGACAGGAATATTGCGGCGATATAGGGTCCAGCGCCAATCTGAGAAACAGAATACCGCGCAGCCCGGATGGGCATCGCCATCACTTTGTTCATCGTTTCACCCACTTTTTCGCAGATGGTCAGAGATGGCAGATTTCGGTGAAGACTTCGTTGATCGAAACAGCGAAACACGCCATCAGGACTTAATTGTCTCACTGTGCTCGTGATGATTTGGAGGCAAATATTGCGATACGTTAGGAGTATACTTGTAGGAGTGCTTGCAATTTCCGCATGCGCGCCCGGGACAAGCAATGACGTTCGAGATGACGGTGAAAAAGCGCTCAATTGTCGTTCCGTGGAGCATCTGGGCGACCCCTATAGTGTGTGTTCGTACAGTGTTGCGGAACACGACATTCGCTTGTTTTATGGCGACGCGAGCGGAACCCCTTTCTACCAGTTCAGTACGCTCGAGCGCGAGCTGGATGAACAAGGTGAGACTCTGATATTCGCGATGAATGGCGGCATGTATCACGAAGATCGCCGTCCGGTTGGCTTCTTTCGAGATGCCTTTGGCGATCAGGCGACGGTGAATACGAATGACGGGCCCGGCAATTTCCACTTGAAGCCGAACGGCGTGTTTTGGCTGGAATCCGGGCGGGCAGGGGTCTCAGAAAGCCAGACCTTCCTCGATCAGGGCATCGATCCAGACTATGCCACTCAATCAGGCCCCATGCTAGTGATAGATGGCGCACTTCATCCGGCCTTGAATCCTGATGGAACATCACACAGGCGCCGCAATGGTGTTGGCGTCAGTGCAGACGGACAGACCGTGTATTTTGCGATTTCAGACGCCGCAGTCACTTTTTATGAGTTTGCCACCCTGTTTCGCGACGAGATTGGCGTGCCAAACGCCCTGTTCCTGGATGGCCAAGTAAGCCGCATCTTTGCACCAGAACTCAAGCGCAATGAAATTGGCGCCGATCTCGGCCCGATTGTCGGCGTGGTCGAGTGACTACTCGACCTGTACCCGATATCGAATGGTGAACGTCGGGGCCGCGCCGCCGACAGCACCGGACATCACACCATCGAACTGAAGTTCAAAACTGGCCACCGCCGGGTCGAAACTTCCGCTTGGCGTGACGCTGGTGCCGCCAACATTCCTGAACGTCACGCCGTCAGTGCCGTCCGCGAGCGTGGTAAAGTTCAAGCTCAGCCCACTACTATTGGCGCCGGTGCCATCCACAAAGGCAAACGGTGCGCCCAAGCCATCGAAATCACCGGTAAACAGGCTGGTTTTTGTGTCGATCGCATCGCCAATAGCCACGGTGCCAGTATCGGCTGAGCCGCGTCCTGTATTGGTGACTTGAATAGAATAAATTGCCCAAGCGCCTGGGATGCCGAGAGGATTGGTCGTGTCATTGATCGGGTCGCGTTCAATCTCGACAGATTTGCTGACGACAAAGTCAGGTGAGGCGCGATTGAAGCAAAAGTCGTCTATATGCCAATAATCAAAGTCTGATCCACTGGCGCCATTATAACTGGCGCGGACGCGGAAATTGCTATGCAGCGCGGATTCCGGCATCGGATATGTGCGAGTAAATTCTTCGCCAGGCGTGCCATTGCCGAAGAAGGTTTCAAGCGTCACCCAGGTGTTCGAGGCGTTGAGATATTGTAGCGTCAGGTCTTCGCCATTGTCGGGGTTCTCACTGAATGTATCTGAGCCGCGCTGGACCCAGACTTCAATGTCACCAAGTTCAGCTGAATCGAAGGCTATGGACGTGCTGGTAACAGTATCATGGCGCAGAAACATCGAGTTTGATGCTGATTGGAACGTATCACCGTTTACCCCGGAACGGGTTGCATTGGTGGCGGTCCAATTGCCAAAGCCGCTCTCGAACCGCTCGCACAGACCGACGCCCATGCCAGATGGCAATTCTGGTGGCGGCGCTGTCCCCGTTTCGACCAGGAGCACATCATCCATGTGCCAATAGTCATAGCCTATGCCGCCATTCGCGGGAGGGCCGCCGCTGCCGCCGGTTTGCCTAAAGCGGAGCTGGAATCCAGCATGAAATGCTCCGACGGGCAGGTCGAGACTAATCGTTGTGATCTCGCCATTCGGATCAGCACCGGCCAGGGTTTCGATCGCCACCCAGGTGGACCCGGCATCAAGATACTCAAATACGAAATCCTCGCCGGCATCGACATCCTCACTGAATGTGTCGAGTCCTTGGCGTAACCATGCGGTGAGCGTCGCGCCTATCGCTGAGGATAAGTCAATTACAGGTCCTGTAATCGTCACAACATCGCCGCGTGTGAATGCGGAGCAAGATCCAGAATTGGAAGTTTGGGTGGACGTGCCTGCCAGATTCGTATCTGAAACCGTCCAGGTTGGCGGCAAAGCGGCACAGCCCGCTCCGTCGTCAAAATCATCTTGCAGCAGGATATCGCCCGGCGCAGCCCCCGCCGGAGCAGCGCTCAGCGCGCATAGGGCCGTGGCGGCCAAACGCTTGTGAAGACCCCTCTTCATGCCTTGGCAATACCGGACTCGCGTTTACACTGGCTTAAAATTCACAGTCAGGAAGCCGCAATATGATCCGGACAATTATAGCTCTGTGCACGTCTGTCAGCCTTTCTGTTGCCGCGTATGCGCATTCAGACCATTCAGCGCAGACCACTTATCTCGGAAATGAAGGGATCATGGTTAGCGACCAGCATACCAAGGTCCTGTTTGATCCGCTGTTTCCGAATGGATTTGACGTCTATCAATTGGTGCCAATCGAAATGCGATCTGCCTTGATGGCAGGCGTAGCGCCGTATGATGACGTGGATGCGATTTTCGTCAGCCATATGCACCCTGACCATTTCTCTGTTGACGAAGTGATCGCCTATCTTGAGCAGCACGATCATGTCCGCCTTTATGCGCCAAGCCAGGCCGTTGAATGGATGCACGAGGAAACAGATAATGAAGCCATTTTCGACCGGGTTACAGGTGTTTCTTTAGAGCGGTTCGATGATCCGGTCAGTTTCAGGGAAGGCGATCTGACGATTGATGCTGTCCGAATTCCACATGCCGGATGGCCTGCGCGGGCGGATATTTCGAACCTTGTCTGGCGGGTTACGCTCGCAGATGGCGTTACGGTCATGCATCTTGGCGATGCTGACCCAGATGACAGTCACTACGCACCGCACGCCGCGCATTGGCAAGCGAAGCGCACCGATGCGGCCTATCCGCCATACTGGTTCTTCTTGTCCGAAGCCGGACGTCATATCGTTGAGCAACGTTTGAACAC
>CAYGUD010000093.1:0-2847 GCA_964352865.1 uncultured Hyphomonas sp. | reverse complement strand
CCAAGCTCGACGATCTCGACGGTGAGGTCTATGTCGACGACCGAACCTGATTCAACCTGAGGAGAAACTATGTCGCTGACGCTGTACGGATTGAAAAATTGCGACACGTGCAAGAAAGCCCTCAAAGCGCTGGAAGCGGCAGGCAAGTCCGTGACGTTCGTGGATATTCGCGCCGATGCTGATTTGCAGAACCTGGTGCCGAAATGGCTCAGCAGTGCGGGCGCAGATGTGCTGATCAATCGGCGATCCACAACCTGGCGATCGCTGTCTGATGAAGCTCGGGCAACAGACCCGGAAGCCTTGCTTGTCGGGAACCCGACGCTCATCAAGCGACCGGTGATTGAAGCGGAGCAAGTCGTTTATGTCGGATGGACAAAAAACGTTGAAGCATCGCTGATTTAAACAGCTCTAAAGCCGCTTCAGAGCAGCTTAACGGCGGCGCGGATTGCGGTAGAGATTCTCTTCTTCATGATCCAGGCCGGGTTTTACTTTCCCGCGCAAAACCTGCTCTGCCAGTTTCCTGATATGACCACGACCTGCGCGATTGAATTTGAGCACAGCACAGAATAATTCCAGCACAGCTTCGAGCTTTCGGTCCTTCACGGCCGGATCCATACGCACCATCCACGCACCACCCAGATTAAGCAATTGGTGGTCGAGGATGCCGATCTTGCGGCCCTTTTGATCATACAGAGTGTAGTCGGCGCCAATGCTGAAAAAGTGTCGGCGCAACGTGTAGAATTTGACGTCTGAATTGCCTTGAATGAAGAAACTGAAGCTCTCGGGCAGGAATGGCCATTTGTTCGCGGCGCGCTCGAGTTGGATCAATTGATTATGCCGCGCCAGGTTGATCGAGAAGACCTGCATCGGCCGTCCGCCAGCGCCAAGAGAAAGCTGCAGAGATCGGCCAATCATCATTTCCGCCGTGCCACGCCAGCTGAGGGATTCAGAAAACAGTTTGATCACCAGTCGCCGTTCAAAACCTTCGCTGCCATCCCAAGCCTCCTGACGGTAGCCGATCAGGGCTTCGCGCTTGCCGTTGACGACGGTTTGGCCATGCAGTTCCATATCTTTGGTGAACTGATCCGACGACGCCTCATTCTGCGTCCGCTTCATGATACCAAGCTCAGCCGTATTGAGATCTGTCGCCCAGAAGTCGACTTTAACTTTGCGACGTTTGGTATTCGCAGCAGCTTTCGATTTTGCTGGCGCGGCTGTAAGGGCCATTGCGTCTGCCATATGTGGTCTCCACGAACATGAGAATCGTCTTGATGTCAGTCTCGATCGCAGATGTCATGATTTGGTTAACGAAACAGCGGTTCCTGTTAAGAGCTCGGGGTCTGTTATCGCCGACCTTTGCGATGCGCCAGGCGCCAGAAAATCACAAAGAACAGCGGCAAAACCAGAGCGACGAAAACCGGAACGTACTGAAACGGCCCGACCCGTGCGTTCCAGGCATCGATGATCGGGGCTGGTCGTGCGTGGGGGATGCACTTGCTGATATTCGCCGCCCCATTCGGCGCTTCGGTTGACCCGCGATAGCGATCAAAAGCCCGCCTTACTGTCGGTGAGCACGGTTCGAGTTTGAACCCGTCCTGGGCAGCGGCTTGATCAATGACATTGGCGCGAGAGACCATGTCGGCCGCGACGCTGGAAATAATGAAATAGCCGGTTGACGCAGAGATCACGATCGCCGCCGCGATACCGGCCAGAACGCGTGTCGAGAGGTTCTTGCTGAGCCAAAGCCCGCCAAACGAGAACAAGACCCCACAAATGATGATCGACAAAGCCAGATTGTCCATGAAAATGAGCCAGGCGAGGAGTTCCAGAAACTCTCTCAGATGCGTGTCCGCCATACCGTCCAGGCGCACGAAGTTCATCCACAATGTATAGCCATTTGTGACCGCCAGAGCCGAAGGAACAATCAGGAATACCGCGATGATCCACGACGTGGAGCGTTTCTTGACCGCGGCTTGCAACGTTTCGTGTTCCGCGCTGAGGTTCAGAAACTCATTCAGGCTGACGGATATTTCCGGGAATTCGGCTTCACGTTCATCGCGCCAGGCTTGGGCGCGTTTCAGCTCTGCCCCACGAAGCAACATAGCCGGGTCGCGATGACGGGCTTCCCAGAGACGGGTGCTCTCAGAATAGTGGGTATGATTGCGGATCCAGGCGAGGTTTACCCGCAGCGCAGGCGCGAGTTGTTTCAAAGCGGCACCAAAGGATTGGCGCGCATCGAAATAGATATAGTTCAGTTTGCTGACGGCGTCTGGTGGCGGTGTGTCCGTCGGCTCAATATGGATCAGCGGAATGATCCGCTTGTTTTGGCGCAGCGCTTCTTGCAGTTCCCATTGGCACATTTCAGAGCGGATCCATCCGGGCGTGAGCACAATCACCATTGTGTCTACGGACCGGATCATGTCGCTGAGCCGTTCCTGCCAGTCGGTGGCCGCCTCGATATCATCGACATCTAGCAAGACATCGAAATTCGCGGCTTCCAATCCGTCTGCGAGTTCACGCGTGAACACCTGCGCATCAGCGCGCGCATAGGAGAGCATGACCCGAAGGTCTGCGAGCCGATTGCTCATTGTCGCGGTCCCCTGAACGTTGCTTCAGGTGGAGACTAACGAACGGGCGGCATCCGTCCAGCATAGGGTGTGCTAGGCGGGACTCATTCGCGCTTTCCAAACGGACTGATTGTTTATCACGTCAACGAATATGTGCACCGCAACGGCCTATGGCTATCTCGCCATGCCACGCTGATCACATCTTCGATACGTACTATTTCTGCAAGTCGAGAAGCAAGGCTTCCAGCATTTCCATGCCAGCCCCCCAGCCTTTGCCGAG
>CAYGUD010000092.1:6714-7919 GCA_964352865.1 uncultured Hyphomonas sp. | reverse complement strand
GATGCCCGCTAACGGCCAACCTGCAAATGACCAACTAAAAACTCTTGCCAAGGGGGCGCCGTCCACAGATGCTCGCATTTCAGAAATCGCGATCGGCCATTATGGGGCGCGTTTAAGACTCTGAAACATGCCAGCTTGGTTTCCGCACACTCTAATGAAAATCACGGCTGTAGAACAGCTTCTTGGCTTGCTCACGTGGATGACGAACTCCTGCGGCGATGCGAGCGCGATGCGCCTCTTGCAGCTCCGCCGTGATCGCATCTGTTACGCTGCGGCGTTTCTCTGCCTGAGGACCAGTCCGGTGATCCGGCGCCGGGCGCCTAGCCTCATCAGCATTATCGTGGCTTGGATCAATACTGTCACCGGCAAATTCCGGATACCCGAGACCGTCGAGCAAATGGGAATAATCGGCAATCTGCGTCGCAATGACATGCGTAACAGTGCCCTCACGCTGCAGCTTGCCGCGAATATGAAGCAAGCGCCCGGCCATCACTTCTTTGCGATACTTGGCAAACACTTTCGGCCAGACCACGACATTCGAGACAGATGTATCATCCTCCAGGGTCAGGAAGATCACGCCACTCGCCGTGCCGGGCCGCTGGCGTGTGATCACCAGGCCAGAAACAGCGAGCCAGGTCCCATCGCCAGTCATCCGGTGATGCTCTGCCGGTGCAAAACGTGGCAACTTGTTCCGCAGCAGATTGACCGGGTGGTCGCGTAAAGTCAGGCGCGTGGCGACATAGTCTTCAAACACACTCTCATGCAGACTGAGCATTGGCAGATTGGCGTCTTCCTCTGGCAGACCCTCGCCGGCTTTTTCAAATAGCGGCAATGGCCGATCAGCGCCCAGGCCTTTCACTGACCAGAGGGCATCGCGGCGCTCCAGACCATAAATCGCGAAGGCGTCGGCGCCAGCCAACCTGGTCAGCGCCCCGCGCCCTATCCCGGCGCGGCGCCAAATAGCTTCGATATTGCCATAGCCTGCCCCGCGGGCGGCTGCGATCCAATGGCCGTCTTCTTCTGCGAACCCCTTGATCTGGCGCAAGCCCAATCGCACTGCGAGCCCGCCATTCGGCAATGGCTCCAAGACATTGTCCCAGAAGCTGTTTTCAACGCAAACCGGTAACACCGTGACATCATGCTGACGGGCATCGCGGACAATCTGGGCAGGCGCGTAAAAACCCATGGGTTGAGCATTCAGCAAC